>JBIKTP010000274.1:0-4479 GCA_044348035.1 Burkholderiaceae bacterium | reverse complement strand
GCTGAACCGTGTCATGGTGGTGGAGTTGTCGCTGCCCGCCCTGCTGCCCGGAATCCTGGTGGGTCTGCATTACGCGGTGCAGATCTCGCGCCCCCGCATGGGCCATGGCTCCGATGTCGGTGGCCGAAGCACCCCGTGGATCATCGGCGGCATGGCGGTACTGGGGCTCGGTGGGCTGCTGGGCGCCATCGCCACTGCCTGGATGGCCACCCACCCGGTGGCGGGCATTGCGACTGCAGTCGTCGCCTTCGTGATGGTGGGTCTGGGCGTGGGTGCCAGTGGCACCTCGCTGCTCGTGCTGCTGGCCAAGCGCGTGGCGGCGCAACAACGCGCCGGCGCCGCAACGACGGTCTGGATGATGATGATCCTCGGTTTCGCGGTCACCGCCGGGATCGCCGGCAAGCTGCTGGACCCGTATTCACCCGAGCGGCTGATCATGGTGTCCGGCGCCGTCTCGGCGCTGGCACTGGTGCTGACCGTGCTGGCCCTGTTCCGGCTGGAGGGCCATCGGGAGTTGCCGACAGCCCCACCGGCAAAGGCCAGCAGCGCCGACAACCGCGTCCTGGGTTTTCGCGAAGCGCTCGCCCATGTCTGGGCCGAACCGGCGGCGCGGCACTTCACGGTCTTCGTCTTTGTGTCCATGCTGGCCTACAGCGCGCAGGACCTGATCCTGGAGCCTTTTGCGGGGTCCGTGTTCGGATTCACGCCCGGCGAATCCACCCAGCTCTCCGGCGTTCAGCATGCTGCTGGTGGCTTTCTCCGGGAGCCGGCTGGCCCGGCGCTGGAACGTCCTGCAACTGTCGCTGCGCAGCTGGACGATCGGTGGCTGCCTTGCATCCGGACTGGCACTCGCCGGGCTCGTCATGGCCGGCCTGATCGGCGCCACCTGGCCCCTCAAGGCCAATGTGTTCCTTCTTGGCGTCACCACCGGCGCGTTTTCCATTGCCGCCATCGGCTCCATGATGCGCCTGGCCACGGAGGGCGAAGCCGGGCGGGAAGGCGTCCGCATGGGCCTGTGGGGCGCGGCCCAGGCGCTGGCCTTCGGCATCGGTGGGCTGGTCGGCACGGCCGCCAGCGATCTCTCCCGCATGCTGATCGGCTCCACCGGCACGGCCTACGCGGCGGTCTTCGCCCTGGAGGCGCTGATGTTCTGCGTGGCCGCCCTGCTGGCGTCCAGGATCGGGGCGCAACGCCCGGCAATCTCCTGCCCGGCGGGCCACAGCGTGCCGGCCCCGGGTGTTCGGGAACCACTACAACGAGGAATGACATGAACCCAACCGAAACCTTCGATGCCGTCGTGATTGGCGGAGGACCTGCAGGCGCTACCGCTGCCGAAGATCTTGCGCGCCAGGGCCATTCGGTCCTGCTGCTCGACCGGGCGGGGCGCATCAAGCCGTGCGGCGGGGCGATCCCCCCGCGGCTGATCAAGGATTTCCATATTCCCGATGCGCTGCTGGTGGCCCGCGCGACCTCGGCCCGCATGGTGTCGCCCACCGACAAGAAGGTGGACATCCCGATCGAGAACGGCTTCGTGGGCATGGTCAACCGGGACGAGTTCGACGAATGGCTGCGCAATCGGGCCGCATCGGCGGGCGCGGTGCGACGCGTGGGCACCTTTGACCACATGACCCGGGATGCCGACGGAATCAGCGTCGTGCACTACCAGGCCCGCGCCCAGAGCGGCAAGAACGACTCGGCACCGGCCAGCGTGCGGGCCCGGGTGGTGATCGGCGCCGACGGCGCGCGTTCCGAAGTGGCGCGCCAGACGGTCCCTGGCGCCAGCCGCACCAAGTATGTCTTTGCCTACCATGAGATCGTGCGCGCGCCCGCCCACAAGCCGGCGGGTTACGACGGCTCGCGGTGCGACGTGTTCTACCAGGGCACACTGTCGCCGGACTTCTACGGCTGGGTATTCCCGCATGGCGACACCATGAGCATCGGCACCGGCAGCGCCGACAAGGGTTTCTCGCTGCGCAGCGCGGTGGGCCAGCTGCGTCAGGCCACCGGTCTGGCCAACACCGAAACCCTGCGTCGCGAGGGAGCACCGATCCCGATGAAACCCCTGCCCCGCTGGGACAACGGGCGCGACGTCGTTCTGGCGGGAGATGCCGCCGGCGTCGTGGCGCCGGCCTCCGGCGAGGGAATCTACTACGCGATGGCGGGTGGCCGGCTGGCTGGCGAGGCAGCCCACCTGTATCTGCGCACCGGCGAAGCCAGCGCACTCAAGCTGGCGCGCAAACGCTTCATGAAAGCCCACGGCACGGTGTTCTGGGTGCTGGGCATCATGCAGTGGTTCTGGTACTCGAATGACCGTCGGCGCGAGAGCTTCGTCAAGATCTGCGAGGACAAGGATGTACAGCAACTCACCTTCGAGTCGTACATGAACAAGGAGCTTGCGCGCAAGAAGCCGATGGCGCACGTGCGGATCTTCTTCAAGGACATGGCCCACCTTCTGGGTCTGGCCAGGGTGTGAGCCGGCACGGCGGCGACCCGCAGCGGGGAACCCCGGCGCACCGCACGCGGGTACCGGGTGCGCCGCGATGACCGCACTGCGCCGTCTGCAACCCGTCCTGGTGGCCGCCGCTGCGGCGATGGCTGTGGCCGGCCTCGGCGCACTGACGACGGATCTTGACGACTGGTACTACCAGCTCGCCCAACCGGCCTGGAAACCACCTGACTGGTTGTTCGGTCCGGCATGGACCACGATCTTCGCGCTGGCGGCCGCAGCCGGCGTGTCGGCCTGGCGCAAGGCCCCCGACCGGGGGAGCCGCCAATGGATGCTGGCGCTGTTTGCGCTCAATGGTTTCCTGAACCTGTTGTGGAGCCTGTTGTACTTCCGGCTTCGCAGACCCGACTGGGCGCTGATCGAAGTCGGCCTGCTGTGGCTCTCGGTGCTGCTGCTGATCGTGGTGCTGGGCCGCTACTCCCGCACAGCCGCATGGTTGCTGGCACCTTACCTGGCGTGGATTACCTTTGCTGGAGCCCTGAACTGGGGTACCGTGCAGCTGAACCAGCCATTCTGAATCGATACGATGCACTTGCGGGACACCGCGAGCGCAGTCATCGTGATTGTGGTCTTCGCCCTCGGATCAGTGGCATTTTGGCTCTGCCACCGTCGCGCAGGCGTCGGTCTGGATGCCGGTTGCCGCCCCGCTGGCCGGCGCCGGCGTGTTCCACACCCCGGACCTGCGACGCCGCTGGTGGCGCACAGGCCACCAGCGGCATGCGATCAACCGGCCTTCTTGACCCAGGCGCTGCACCAGCCGTTGGCGGTGACGTGCTTGCCGGCAAACAGCGAGCACGGGCCGCTGGCATCCTTGGGCTTGCCGGTATACAACTGGCAATTGCTGCACTTCTGGTCGGCGGTGTGCTTGGCGAATTTCTTCTTGTCGACCTTGGTGGTGTCAGCTGCGTAGCCCAGTGCGGCCGGCTGTGCGTCCTTTTCGTTGACCAGAGGGGGGGTCTGGGCCAGGGCGGCGCTGGCGCCTGTCAGGACCGAGCCGCCGACGGCGACTTGCATCATGAATGTTCTGCGGGTGGTGGTTTGCATGTTCTACTCCTGTTTGAAGGTGAAAGTTTATCGGATGGTGCCGCAAGGCGACTGCATGGTCTTGATCATAACCCTGCAGTATCCTGCGGACTTGCAACAGCATGGCCGCCCATCGGCGCGCTCCCCGCAGTCTCAGCCATAACGGGCGGGGAACCCGATCGGTTTACCGCCGCCGAACAAGCCGCCGACAAAAATTTGGCGGGTGTTCATGGACAATCCTGACATGACCGCCCTCTCCCCATCGACCCCGAGGGCCCATGCCTGACATTCCTTCACCGCCCCCCTCCGCCCCACCGACGACCGCCTCCGCACCCGGCATGATGACGGCGCTCGAGCGCCGCGCCAGCGTGTCCCTGGCCTCCATCTACGGTCTGCGCATGCTGGGACTGTTCCTGGTGCTGCCGGTGTTCGCCCTCGAGGCGCGGTACTACCCCGGCGGCGACGACCCGGCGCTGATCGGCCTGGCAATGGGCATCTATGGCCTGACGCAGGGCGTGCTGCAACTGCCATTCGGCATGGCGTCCGATCGCCTGGGACGCAAGCCGGTCATTGTTTTCGGCCTGCTGCTGTTCGCCGCCGGCAGTCTGCTGGCCTTTTTTGCCGGCACCCTCACCGAACTGGTCATCGGACGCTCCCTGCAGGGCGCGGGCGCCGTGTCGGCCGCTGTCACAGCACTGCTCGCCGACCTGACACGCAACGAGGTGCGCACCAAGGCGATGGCGCTGGTCGGCGCCAGCATCGGGCTGGTATTCGCGCTGTCCCTGGTCGCCGGGCCTGTGCTGGCGTCGCACATCGGACTGGCAGGCATCTTTGCAGTGACAGCCGCACTGGCGCTGGGCGGGGCCGCCGTGGTGCTGTGGATCGTGCCACCCGAACCCGCTCGGCAGGCGGACCAGGAGCCGGGCCGCCTGCGCGACGTGATGCGCCAT
>JBIKTP010000273.1:0-4509 GCA_044348035.1 Burkholderiaceae bacterium | reverse complement strand
GGGATGCGCACTTCCACACGCTGGCGTTCACCGCAGACATTCACGCGCTGGTAGGGGGCGGTCTGGGTCGACACCGTGAAATCGAGTCGCCGGCCCTGGCCGAAGTCGACCAGGCCGCTGACCAGCCGGTCGGTGCCGAAATCCGGGTCGCGGTCCATCAGGGCCACCACGCGCAGGGGCTCGGCCTCGAACAGGTAGCGGGCGGTGACGATGGCGTAGCAGCCGATGTCGTAGAGCGCCCCGCCGCCCTGGTCGCGGTGGTTGCGGATATTGGCCGCGTCGCGGTTGAAGTACGAGAAATAGGACTGGATCGCACGCACCGGCCCCAGTTCGCCCGAGCGCACCAGGGCGCGCACGCGCTCCCACTGCGGGTGAAAACGCACCATGAAGGCCTCCATGATGTGGACCTTGTCGGCCACCTCGCGCAGCGCCGCCGCCTCGCTGGCGTTGAGCGCCATGGGTTTTTCGCACAGCACATGCTTGCCGGCGCGCGCGGCCAGCAGCGTCAGGGGCACATGCTGTTCATTGGGCAGCGGGTTGTAGACCGCCTCGATCGCGGGGTCTGCCAGCAGTTCCTCGTAACTGCCGTAGGCGCGCGGGATGCCCAGGCTGCGCGCGCAGGCCTGTGCGCGCTCCAGCGAACGCGAGGCAATCGCCTGGATGTCGCAGTGCTCGGCAGCCTGCATGGCGGGAATGACCTTTTCTCGGCCGATCTTGGCGGTGCTCAGGATGCCCCAGGCGACTTTTTTCATGGGTTGGCGGTTTAAGTGGTGTCCATCAACGAGGGCCGCGCATGCCGTGCTGTCGGGTAGCGCAGCAGCGGCCCGGACGAATGGTGCCATATGCCGGCGGGCTCAGGGAGCCCAACGGCGGTCCTCAGCGGTCGCGAGGACCGCAGCCACAGCACGCACCCGCGCCTCGCGAATCTGAAGGCCGATCGCCTGTCCCGCCAGTCCCCCGGCTTGCGCCTGGGCCGCAACGCTTTCCGTCACCACCGCACGGGCGGCCGCCAGGGCGGTCAGCAGGGCGTCACGCGGCGGATAGGCATCGGTGGCCGACCCTTTCCGGGCATCGCAGGCCATGACCTGCATCAGTTCCGCCACCCGCGCGGGCTTGCGGAAGGCGTCACAGCGTTCCAGCAGATCGACCAGGCCCCGGGCGTCCATGCGGGTGCAGTCCTGCAGGGCCACGCGCTCCCGGGCTGCCAGTTCGGCCAGCGCGGTGCAATCGGCGGGCACCCGCAGCCGGGCGCACAGTTGCCGGATCGGGTGGGCGTCCCGCGGGACGGGCGGTGCGCCGACGGGATGTGCATACAGGCACAGGCAGGCGAATCGCACCTCGAGCGAGGCATGCTGCGCGGCACAGTGGTCGAGCATGTGCAGCACATGCGCTCCCGCACCCCGTGTGGCGTCCGACAGCTCCGGCAGCACCACCTCGAACGCGCCGCAGTCCTGCAGCACCGTGAACAGGCGCGAGGGCGTGGCCTCCATCAGTCCGCGCGCCATTTCCTGCCAGACACGTTCGGCCACCAGTGCCGCTGCCTCGCCATGCGCCACCATGTCGCGCATCAGCTGCAGGGTGTCGTGGGCGACATGGAAGTCGGCGAACCGGGCCGCGAAACGCGCCACCCGCAGGATGCGCACCGGGTCTTCGCGGAATGCGTCGGTGACATGGCGCAGCCGGCGCCGGGCGAGGTCTTCGCGGCCCTGGAAGGGGTCCACCAGGGTGGCCCGGGCCGGGTCGAAGTTGCCCTCGGCATCGGTCTGCGCGGCATCCACCGCGATCGCGTTGATGCTGAGGTCGCGCCGGGCCAGGTCCTGCTCGAGGCTGACATCGGGTGCGGCGTGGACCACAAAGCCCTGGTAGCCCGGCGCCGTCTTGCGTTCGGTGCGGGCCAGGGCGTACTGGTCATGTGTCTGTGGATGCAGGAACACCGGGAAGTCGCGGCCCACCGGCGTGAAGCCGCGGGCGATCAGGCCCTGCGGGGTGGCCCCCACCACCACCCAGTCGCGGTCCTTCACGGGCAGCCCCAGCAGGGTGTCCCGCACGGCGCCGCCCACCAGATAGATCTGCATGCGCTGCAGTGTAGGCCAGCCCGGGGGCGGCCGGCTCAGCGCCGCAGGCGGTAGGGTTCCTCGAAATCCAGGAAGTCGTGTTCGGCCAGCGCGCCGTCGATCCAGGCCTGGACGCCGGGCAGGGCAGCCACCCGTTCGACATAGGCGCTGATGTGTGCCGGCACCGGCAGCGCATAGGTCTTCAGGCGCATGCACACCGGCGCAAAATACGCGTCCGCAATGGTGAAGGAGCCAAACAGCATCGGGCCACCGTGCTCGGTCAGCAGGGCGCTCCACATCTCCACCAGCCGCTGCACGTCGGCGCGCACGGCCGGCTTGTCACGCCAGACCAGTGCGCCCACGTCGGGCAGCGAAGCCTCGATGTTCATCATGCAGGCGCCCCGCAGGGCCTGGAAGCCGGAGTGCATTTCCGCGCAGATGCTGCGGGCGCGGGCACGTGCGGCCTTGTCCGCAGGCCACAGGCCGAGTTCGGGGTGCTGCTCGGCAACATACTCCGCGATCGCCAGCGTGTCCCAGATGACGAGTTCGCCGTCGACCAGCACCGGCACCTTGCCCGCCGGGCTGATCGGCCCCAGCCGCTGCTTGAACTGCGAGTCGGCGCTGAACGCGTCAAAGCGCACCATCACTTCCTCGAACGGGATGCCGGCCTGGCGCAGCAGCACCCACGGCCGCATCGACCAGGAGGAGTAGTTCTTGTTGCCGATATAGAGTTTCCACATGTTTTTCTCCACAAAAGCGGCATGCTAAACCCTCCGGCACGCCGGATTGATGCTGTTGGCGCGTCGAATTGATGCCGCGCGACTCAGAAGCGCCCGGCGGAGCGGCGCCGCTGCAGCATCGGGTCACCGCCGTCGGGCTGCAGGAAGGTCGGGGCAATGGCAGCCAGCGCAGCGGGCTGGATGCCGATGCTGCGCAGGTCGGGCATGCCGGCCGTGGCGATGTTGTCGACCTGCATGGAATCCAGGTTGTCGCGGCTCATCAGCGGCGCACCGGGCATCAGCTCCATCATGCGGGCCTGAAGGCGGCCCACCGCCAGCGGCAGCGTCAGCACCGGGCGCCGATGGCCGCTGGCCTGCCCCGCCAGTTGCACCAACTCGCGCAGCGTGAATACGTCGGGGCCGACACATTCGATGACGGGAGGCACCTGCGGGTCTGCCAGTACGCGCACGATGGCCTGGGCCACGTCCTCGACCCAGACCGGCTGGAAACGGGTGCCAGTGCCGGCCAGCGGCATCACCGGAAACACCGACTGCAGCCGCGCGAACAGGTTCATGAACTGGTCGCCGGCGCCGAAGATCACGCTGGGCCGCAGGACCGTGAGCGCCAGGCCACCCGCAGCCAGAACCGCTTCGCCCTCGGCCTTGCTGCGCTGGTACATCGACGGGGCGCTCGCGGAGGCGCCGAGCGCACTGACATGGACCACCCGGCGCACGCCGCCGGCCTGGCAGGCCCGCAGGAGCTTGCGGGGCAGCGCGGCATGCACATGCGTGAAGGCGTCCTGGTTGCCGTGCAGGATGGCGATGAGGTTCACCACCGCGTCATGCCCGCGCACCAGTTCCGTCAGGGCCGCTTCGTCGTGCACGTTGGCCACCACCACATCGACCCAGGGCAGGGTCAGGACAGACTTGCCGTTGTCGTAGTGCCGGGTGGGCACGGTGACGCGGCATTGCAGCCGTGCGAGCTTCTCGCACACATGGCGGCCGACAAAGCCGGTGCCGCCCAGGACCAGGATTCGTTGCATGGCTTGGCTCCTGCCCGCTCAGGGCAATTCCTTGTTTTCTGCGTCCGCGCTCCCCAGGCGCGGCCCGATGCTTCCCAGCCGGGCCTTGAGCGATTGGGGCTGCCCGGTGAGGATAGCGGCGTAATTGGTGGTGTTGCTCAGCACTTTCTTGACGTAATCGCGGGTTTCTGCAAACGGCACGTTCTCGGCCCAGATGGCGGCCTCCAGGATGGGGCCGTTGCGCCAGGCGCGGGGCCGGCTGGGGCCCGCGTTGTAGGCTGCAGCGGCCAGCGGCAGCGACCCGGCGAAGTCATCGAGCACCAGCCGCAGGTACCCCGTGCCGATGGCGATGTTGGTGTCGCGGTCGGTGATCTGGCCGGGCGTGAAGTCGGTCAGGCCGATCTTCCTCGCAGTCCAGCGGGCTGTGGCCGGCATCACCTGCATCAGGCCCGAGGCGCCGACCGAGGAGCGGGCATCGGTGACGAAGCGGCTTTCCTGGCGGATCAGGCCGTACACATAGGCCGGGTCGAGCTGGATCGCGCCTGCGCGGCGCACGACCGCGTCGCGGTGCGGCATCGGGAAGCGCTGCTCGAAGTCGATGGCGCTGCGGGTGCGATCGCTGGTGTTGATGCAGCGGTCCCAGAGCTCGCGCTGGCAGGCGCGGTCGGCGGCGGCGAGCAATGCGCGGTCGTCCATGCCGCCCTTGTCGTGCAG
>JBIKTP010000272.1:0-4520 GCA_044348035.1 Burkholderiaceae bacterium | reverse complement strand
TCCACCGGGCACCAGGGGTTCAGCCGCAACCTTGGCACCGGTGAGATCGTCGCCCAGCTGTGGTTCGCCGAGCACACCCTGCGACGCCTTCTCGGTCGTCAGGACAGGATCATTTCCAATGTGGTGATGATGGGAATGGGGGAGCCACTGCAGAACTATTCGGCGCTGCTCCCCGCCTTGCGCACCATGCTCGATGACCATGGATATGGCATCTCCCGCCGGAGGCTGACGGTGTCCACTTCCGGGGTCGTACCCATGATGGAGCGGCTCGGGCGCGATTGCCCGGTGGCCCTTGCGGTATCGCTCCATGCGCCGAACGATGCGCTGCGCGACCATCTGGTACCCCTGAATCGAAAATACCCGCTGGCAGAGCTGTTGCCGGCCTGTTTGGCCTATCTGGAGACGGCGCCGCGCGACTTCATCACCTTCGAGTACTGCATGCTGGATGGCGTGAACGATCAGCCTGCGCATGCCCGCGAACTCCTCGATCTGGTGCGGGGCCTTGGCGACGGGCGTGCCTGGTGCAAGTTCAACCTGATTCCGTTCAACGCCTTCCCCGCAGCCGGCCTGGCTGGCTCGCCCAGGGAGCGCATCGCCGGGTTTGCCCGCATACTGTCGGACGGCGGCTTCGTGGCGACGGTTCGCAAGACCCGCGGTGACGATATCGACGCCGCGTGTGGCCAGCTGGCCGGTGATGTCCGCGACCGCACGGATGTTGCAAGCCGGATGGCTCAACAGCGCACAATCAGGCTGGTGCCGGCGGGATTGGCCGCCACAGGTGTCAAGGAGGTCTGACCGATGTCGATGCCCCAGTTTCTCCAGCTGAAGTCCATGCGCCTGCTGTGGCTGCTGTTGGCTTCGGCATGCCTCGCGTGGATGCTGACCGGCTGCGCCGCGCCGGGTGCCGGTACCCAGGCAGGTGCGGCGGCCCGTGACATGGTCACCGACTCGGACGAGCCCGACGAGCGCAGGCGGGCCCGCATCCGGCTGGAACTGGCGGTCGGATACTTCGAGCAGGGCCAGACGACCGTCGCGCTCGACGAGCTGAAGCAGTCGTTGGCCGCAGATCCGAACTTCGGCCCGGCGCACAACCTGCGGGGCCTGGTGTACATGCGACTGAATGACTTCCGTCTTGCCGACGAAAGCTTCCGCCGGGCTCTGGCGCTCAATCCCGCTGACTCCAATACCAAGCACAATTACGGCTGGATGTTTTGCCAGCAGGGGCGCTACGCCGACGCCGCGACCTATTTTTCCCAGGCCCTGGCCAACCCGCAGTACACCGAGCGGCCCAAGACCCTGCTCATCCAGGGGCTGTGCCATCTTCGCGCGGGTCAGCCCGCGCTGGCCGAGCAGAGCCTGACGGGTTCCTACGAGCTCGATGCAGGCAACCCCATCACCGGTTACAACCTGGCGCTGCTGCTCTACCAGCGCGGTGAAATGGCGCGTGCGCAGTTCTACATCCGCCGCATCAACAACAGCGAATTGGCCAACGCCGAGTCGCTGTGGCTGGGCGTCAAGGTTGAGCATCGCATCGGCAACCGCGAGGCGGAGCAGCAGCTGGGCGTTCAGTTGCGCAGGCGTTTTCCGCAGTCGCCGGAGGCGGTTCTGCTGGAGCGGGGAGCTTTCAATGACTGAGGATCCCAGCCAGCCCGGAGCTGTGCCGCCCGACACCCCACCTGGTCCCGCAGGCACCAGTGCGGGCGGTCTGTTGCGCCAGGCCCGCGAGGCGGCAGGAGTGCATATCGGCGCCCTTTCGGTGGCACTCAAGGTGCCGGTCAGGAAGCTGGAGGCCCTGGAATCGGACCGGCTCGATCTGCTCCCGGATGCCGTTTTCGCGCGTGCGCTGGCCGGCAGCGTCTGCCGCAATCTCAAGATCGACCCCGGGCCGATCCTCGCGCTGCTGCCCGTGCAGGTCATGCCGAATCTGGAGCTCGACACGGGCACCACGGATCGCACCAACATGGATCTGCCACGGTCACTTTGGCACGCGCCAATGCTGTCCCGAATCCCCAGGGCGGTAGTGGGGTTGGCCGTGGCGCTGGTGCTGGCGGCCGTGGTGCTACTGGTGATGCCGGATCTGCCGTTGCGTTCGCCAGATCCGGTGGCGGCGGAAGCAGTCCCGGTCGGCGCCTTGCCGGCGGGTGCGTCGAGTGCCAGCCCGGCGCCGCCAGGAGGAGTCGTGGAGCCGGTGGGGCAGGGTGCCGGGGTGGGCGCCGACGCGCCGGCGGGGGCCACTGCGGCAACAGGCAACACGGTCCCGACCACACCCGTGATCCAGGCGCTTGCGGCTTCGGCTCCGGCCCCTGTGCCACCCGCGCAGACCGGTCTGCCCGCGCTGGGCCTGCGCGCCCGTGGCCCCTCCTGGGTAGAGGTCACCGACGCCACAGGCGCGGTGCAGTTGCGCAAGACATTGAATGCAGGGGAATCGGTGGCGGTGTCCGGCGCGCTGCCACTGTCGGTCATCGTGGGGCGTGCCGACGCCATTGATGTCCAGGTGCGCGGGCAGGCCTTCGAGCTGCGGCCCCTGGCGAAAGACAACGTTGCGAGGTTCCAGGTCAAATGATGCAATCCCAAGCTATTTCAGTGGCGTCGGCCCACAAGCGACAGACCCGCCAGGCGAGCGTGGTGTGGGGCCAGCGGGTCGTTACCATCGGCGGAGGCGCACCCGTGCGCATACAGTCGATGACCAACACCGACACTGCGGAGGCCATCGGCACGGCGATCCAGGTCAAGGCGCTCGCGCTGGCCGGCTCCGAGATGGTCCGGATCACGGTCAACACTCCGGAGGCCGCGCAGGCGGTGCCGCATATCCGTGAACAACTCGACCGCATGGGCATCGACGTGCCTCTGGTTGGCGACTTTCACTACAACGGGCACCGTCTGCTGACCGACTTCCCGGACTGCGCGCAAGCCCTCTCCAAGTACCGTATCAATCCCGGCAATGTCGGCAAGGGCGACAAGCATGATCGCCAGTTCGGACAGATGATCGAAGCCGCCATGCGATGGAACAAGCCAGTTCGCATCGGCGTCAACTGGGGCAGCCTGGACCAGGAACTGCTCGCCGAACTGATGGATGAAAACAGTGCCCGCGCACAACCCTGGAGCAGCCAGTCCGTCCTTTACGAGGCGCTGGTGCGTTCGGCGATCGACTCCGCGCAGCGCGCCGAGGAACTGGGGATGGACGGCCGTCAGATCATCCTGTCGTGCAAGGTCAGCGGCGTGCAGGACCTGGTATCGGTCTACCGCGCGCTCGCCCAACGCTGCGATTACGCCTTGCACCTGGGTTTGACCGAGGCCGGCATGGGCACCAAAGGCACGGTCGCTTCGTCGGCCGCGCTGGCCATCCTGCTGCAGGAGGGCATCGGTGACACGATCCGTGTGTCGCTCACGCCCGCGCCCGGCGAAGCCCGCACCCAGGAGGTGGTCGTCGCATCCGAGATCCTGCAGGCCCTGGGCGTGCGTGCGTTTGTGCCCAGTGTCACGGCATGTCCGGGTTGTGGCCGCACCACCAGCACCACGTTCCAGGAGCTCACGCAGCAGATCGACGATTTCCTGCGTGCCCAGATGCCGGTGTGGCGTTCGCGCTACCCGGGTGTCGAGAAGCTCAAGGTGGCGGTGATGGGCTGCATCGTGAACGGCCCGGGCGAAAGCAAGCATGCCGACATCGGCATCAGCCTGCCAGGCACCGGCGAGGCGCCAGCGGCGCCGGTCTTCATCGACGGGGAAAAGCGCTTGACCCTGCGGGGTGACGCGATCGCGCAGGAGTTTCAGGCCATCGTCGAAAACTACATCGAAAACCGGTTCGGCGCCACTGCGGCCGCCGGGCCTGCGCAGTGAGCGCAACCGATACCATGGCAGATCCGAACAACCCGCCGACACCCGCCAAGTCCCGGCGCCTCGCGGCCGTGAAGGGAATGAACGACATCTTCCCGCCGGAGTCGGCGCAGTGGGAGTGGTTCGAACAGCATGTGCGCGATGTCATGCGCGGTTTCGCCTATGGCAGCATCCGCACGCCGATCCTGGAGCACACCCAGCTGTTCGTGAAGGGTACCGGTGAAACCACCGACATCGTCGAGAAGGAAATGTATTCCTTCGAGGACAGGCTCAACGGAGAAAACCTCACCCTGCGGCCGGAGAACACCCCCGGTGTCGTGCGTGCGGCGATAGAACACAACCTGACCTATGACGGCGGCAAGCGCCTCTACTATGTCGGACCGATGTTCCGCCACGAGCGGCCGCAGCGCGGACGGTACCGGCAGTTCTTCCAGGTGGGTGCGGAGGCCCTTGGCTTCGCCGGGGCTGAAGTCGATGCCGAGTTGATCGTGCTGGCTGCGCACCTGCTGGAACGGGTCGGCCTGCCCGGTGTGCGGGTTGAACTCAACAGCCTGGGGGTCACCGAGGAGCGTTTGCAGCACCGTGCGGCATTGATCGCCTATTTCGAGCAGCATGCCGGTTTGCTCGATGCGGATGCCCAGCGTCGTCTGCATACCAACCCGCTGCGGATCCTGGACACCAAGAAC
>JBIKTP010000271.1:0-4549 GCA_044348035.1 Burkholderiaceae bacterium | reverse complement strand
CGCGGCCGGCCGAAGCCGTCAGCCAGGGCAGGAAGGTGCGTGAACGCGCCCGGAGGAACACACGGTCCAGTGCAAAACCGTATTTGGCGCCTGTCTGCCCCAGTGTCTGGTTGGTCGATACCGGATCCGTCAGCCCCCCCGTCACAAAACGCACGGTAGCAGCAACATCCTGCGTGATGCGCGCGGTCATTCGCAGCCGGGCGCGGACCCGCAGCCGGTTCCGGTCCTCCAGCGTGTTGCTGACGTTCTGCCCGCTCACCTGGTGAAAGAACTCCGGCGCGTTGCCGTCGGCGAAACGGTCGAGCTGGTAGCCAAACCGGACGTCACCGTCCCACCTCAGCCGGTCGGTCCATTCCGGGACGGCGTTGGCGTCCCCCCAGCGCTCCGCCTTCGCCTGGGCCACGACCTCTTCACGCACCTGGTCGGTGATCTGCTTGCGCACCGATTCCGGCACGTACTGCACACGCACGACGCCTTCTTCGGCCTTTTTTTGCGCCGCCACGGTCTCTACCGCCTTGGCCTCGGCTTGCCGGATGATCAGATCGGCCTTCTCCTGCGTCAGCACGTTCTGCTGCACCAGGGCCTGGATCAGGTTGACAGTGGTCTGGCGCAGGGTTTCAAGCTGCTCGCGCTCGCTGCCATGCGAGGAGACCATCATGAAGGCTGTCATGCAGCCGAGTCCGGCGCGGGAAAATGGGGTCAACTTGGTCATGGGATGGTTCCGGGTCCGCGGGGGCTTCAACCTCGCGCAGTGATTCTCAATTTGATGGGTTGCGGCATGTCGCCGGGTGCGCCCTCACGCAGGGGTGGCAGGCTGCGCAGCGCCAGCTTCAGGGCATCGTCCAGCTGGGTGTCACCGGTGGAACCCACCAGCTCGGCCCGCGTGACGACGCCTTTCGCATCGACCCACACGTTCACGCTGATGCGGTAGTCACCGGTGCTCAGGGCCTTGTCGCGCGCGACGGACTCCTGGATGCGTTCCTTGATCAGGGCCCCGTACCAGGCAAAGCGATTCGCCAGGGGGGCACCGCCAATGCCAGCGCCAGCGCCACCGGGCGTCGGGCCACTGATCAGGTCGGAGCCGCCTCTTCGCGCCGCCAGACCAAAGCCGTCCGAACCGGCCACACCCTGGGAGTCGAGCCCCAGATTCGGCCCTGGCGGAGGCGCGTCCGGCGCCTTGTCCGCCTGAGGATCTGGCTTCGGCACATCCACCTTCTCCTCGATCTCCACCTTCTTCTGCTCCAGTTTGGGAGGCTCCACCTTGGGCGGTGGCGGGGGCGGTGGCGGCTTGACCAGCGATATCTGCTGCACGACGCGCTTGGTGCGCTTCTCGCCAGGCTCCATCAGTTGTGCGACCAGCGTCCACAGCAATGCGGCGCCAATCAACAGGGCCATGACCACGGCCAGCCGCCGCAACCATCGCCGCTGACCCTTCGCCTGCGCCATCACTTCACCAGCCGCTGGGTGACCAGGCCGATCTGGGTGAGCTCGATGCGGCCCAGCAGATCCAGCACATCCATGACCTTCTGGTACTGCACCGCCGAGTCGCCCTTGACGACGATCGGAAACTCGGGCGTGGAGGCCTTGTAGGTCAACAGGCGCGATTCCAGCTCCTGCAGAGACGCCATCGGGAAGGCGTCCAGATACAGGTTGCCGTCCTGCGTGATGGTGATCGCCTTGGTGGTGGGCTTGGCCAGGCTCGGTGCATTGCTGGCCTTGGGCAGGTTGACCTTGATGCCCTGCACCGACGCGGTGGTCATCAGGATGAAGATCACCAGCAGCACATAGGCCAGGTCCAGCATCGGGGTGATGTTGATGTCGTCGTACAGCGCGCCGTCTTCCTGGGCCTTGCTCATGCTCAACCCCCGTAGGCTTCGGCCATCCTGGCCACGAAGTCATCCACGAACACGTTCATGTCGGCCGATACCGACTTGATGCGCGTGAGCAGGTAGTTGTAGCCGAACAGCGCGGGGATGGCGACGCCCAGGCCGGCCACCGTGGCGACCAGCGCCGCAGCGATACCGGGGGCGATCGCATTCACGTTCACGTCACCGGCGGCGGCAATCGCGGCGAAGGTGATCATCACGCCGATCACGGTGCCCAGCAGCCCGAGGAAGGGCCCGCCGGAGATGGCGATGGTCAACAGCACCATGGCCTTGTTGAGGCTCTGGCCTTCACGTGTCATCTGCGCATCCAGGCTGGCCCGAACCGCATTCATCGAGCGCGCGGAAAGCACCGGCAACCCCGCCTCGCCGTCGCTGCGCTTGAACCGGTGCTGCAACTCGCCCACCCCCACCCGGTAGATCCGGTAGAGCGAAGAATGCCGGTACTTGTCGCCGGCATCGACCAGGCTGTCCATCTGGCCGCGGTGCGCATCCGCCGAATCACCCAGCTGCGCCAGGCCCCGCGACATGTTGCCGAACGCCTCGGCAAACAGCTCGTTGGCGCGCTCGGTGCGGGCCAACAGCAGGGTCTTGGACACCATGACCCAGATGGCCACCACGAACATGAAGGCACAGATGACCACCACGACCCATCCGTCGATGGTCAGGTTGTTCATCGTCGTGGTGAAGTGCGACGCTGCCTCGCTGGTGTCGGTGGTCTCGTCGGTGCCCATCTTGAGCAGGCGGCCGGTCTGCGACTGCGACTCCACCTGCAAGGCCATCCAGGCCGCCGGGCGGCTCGCGCCGGACACCTGCACCTCGTCGATGTCACCGGTCAGCCCGGCGCCGATCTTCAGGGTGGGGGCCGTTGCCAGGGCGCTGGCGGCTGTCGCCACCGGCTTGCCGTCCACATACAGGGTGAGGTTGGCTCCGGCAGTCACCGCCACATGGTGCCAGCTGCCAGCCGGCAGTGGCGCGGGCGCACGGGCCTGTGCAGGCCCGCTGACCACCACCGGAACACCTGCCACTAGGTTCAGCGCCAGCGGGCCGTACGAGAACACCTGGCCATCGAGCTTGTCGAGCTTGAGCCAGGCCGAGAACGTCAACTCCTTGATGCCGGCCAGGCTGGCGCCGCCCAGCACCAGCCCCTCGGCATCCCCCGCCAGCCGGGCCGCGCCGCCCATCAGGCCGTCCGTCACATAGGCTGCCTTGCCGCTGGTGACGTGGTTGGCGTTGGCGCTTGCATCCTGGGGCAGCCCCTGTTTGTCGCTGAGGTGCAGTACCGCGAGTTTGGTGGCGTCGTAGGCAGCCCGGTTCCCGGGGACAGCAGGCGCCTTTTCGTTGCCCATGTACAACCAGATGTGCTGGCCGTTGTCATTGCCCGCCAGTTTGGGGACGTGAACCCAGACAAATGCCAGTTCGTTGACGGGATCGAACAGCTCGATGTGCGACGGCAGGACCGTCTTGTCGTCCTGCGCGACAAACCGGATGTCGGAACCGTCTTCCTTGGCGGCCAGGAAATCGAAGTTCCCGCTCGACAGGCGCACCAGCACCGGCACCGAGGACAACTCCGCAGCGACCCCGGCAGCCTGGGTGTCCAGCGTGATTTTCTTGCGCACGGTCCATGCGCTGTCCCACCACGCATGGGCAGACAACGGCAAAAGGAACGCCAGGAGAAAAATTGCAGAAAGGCGTTTCATGGAAGGAAGCATCGAACCCTGGCTCGCATTGACGAAAACCGCCAGCGTACGGGACGGGTGTGGCATGCGGTAGCACCCACACCAGCCCACAACCGTCCGAACGGACTATGGTGCGTGCGTCAAACTGCCATATTGGTAACAGCAGCTACTCGCCGAATCCCAGCACGTCGACCCGGACGATCGACGGCCGGAAGGCCTCGGGCAGGACCTGCTGCGCCACTTTCGCGCTTTCTGCGGCACTCTGGGCCAATGCGGCCGTGGTTCTGGCGGCCTCGTCCACGCCGCCCGTGGCGCCCGAGGCAGCAGCGGTGACCGCGCTGGTATCCGCGACGGGCGCACCCGTGGTGCTGCCGGACACGGAGATATTGTCCGCACCCAGAACCACCTGCGCGGCGATGTTCAGGTTGCCGGCACGGATGCCGGCATCGCCGGCATTCACGGTGCCGCGTGGGGCGATCAGGTCGACGTCGCCGGCAGAGGTGCCGCCGGTGGACAGCGCCCCGATGCCGCTGCCGGTGGCGGCTCCCTGCAGCACCTGGGTGACGTTGCCCTGGCTGTCGACCAGGATCAGGGGCGGGGGGACCACCGCCGCTGTCTTCTTGCCCTTGCCCGCGTCGATGTCACCTTCGCTGGACCACAGCAACACGTCGCCGCCGCCTACGGTCAGGATACGCGACTGGTTGACCAGCATGTCACCGCGCGCAAAGCCCTTGATGTCCCCGGAGGCAATCACTGCCATCCCCAGGACACCGCTGTCCGTCAGGCCGATCCCGGCGCCAGGCGTCTGGGTCGCCAGCAGGCCTGCCGGTGTGTTGGCAAGCCCCACCGTGATGTCCCCAGCCGGCACCAGAAACTCGATCGAGCCGCCTGCTTCGGTGAGCACACGACTGGCGAACAAATTCACGACGCCGCGGTAGTTGGCGAAGACGCCTTCGGGCGTCTTTTCCGCCACGCCTGGAAAAACCA
>JBIKTP010000270.1:0-4557 GCA_044348035.1 Burkholderiaceae bacterium | reverse complement strand
AACTGGGCCGGCGGGGACCCGCTGCTGAACACCTTCATCACCTACCCGGAGGGCGAACTGGCGCGCATCATCTTCCACGAACTGGCCCACCAGGTGCTGTATGTGCCTGACGACACCACCTTCAACGAGTCGTTTGCCACCGCGGTCGAGCAGCTTGGCGGTGCGCGCTGGCTGGCCATGCAGGCCAGCGACCAGGCACGCAGGGAATATGCCGAGTTCGATGCCCGCAGGCGCCAGTTCCGCGGCCTGACCCTGGCCACGCGCGAACGCCTGCGCCAGATCTACGTGGTGGCGCCTGGCAACACGACGGAACGCGCGCGGCTGCTGGAGCAAAAGCAGGCGGCAATGGCCGAGTTCCGGTCCCGGTATGCAGCGCTCAAGGCATCCTGGGGCGGCTATGCGGGCTATGACCTGTGGGTGGCCCGGGCCAACAACGCCAGTTTTGGCGCCCAGGCCGCCTACGATGAGCTGGTGCCCGGCTTCGAGGCCCTGTTCGAGCGGGAGGGGCGCGACTGGCGGGCGTTTTATGATGCAGTGCGTCGGCTGGCGGACACGCCCGCCGCCGAGCGCAGGCGCGCGCTCACGAACACACGCACATCCGCAACTGAAAAGGCAAGGGGACACGGTGGCTGACCTACACATACTGCGCCCGCACACGCTGGGCATGGCAAAGGCGCGCAAGATCGCCTTCGACTGGGCCGAGCAGGTCGAGCGGGACTTCGACATGCAGTGCACCTACGAAGAGGGCCGCGCGGCCGACAGGGTGTGTTTCTCGCGCTCCGGCGTGCAGGGGGAACTGCATGTCACCAAGGACAGGTTCGAGCTCGATGCCCGGCTCGGATTTCTGCTGGGGGCCTTCAAGGGCCGCATCGAGGCCGAGATCGTCGCCATGCTCGACACCTTGCTCGCCCCGGCGCCTGGGCCTGCCGCAGCCGCCAAGTCGGCAGCGGCCAAGGCCGCACCCAGGAAGACCGCAGGAGCCCGCAAATGAGCCAGCTTCAGGGGCCGCTGCAAGGCCTGCGCGTGATCGAGATGGGGCAGCTCATCGCCGGCCCGTTCGCCGCCAAGACCCTGGCCGATTTCGGCGCCGAGGTCATCAAGATCGAGCCGCCGGCTGCGGCCAACGGGCAGGGTGGAGGTGATCCGTTGCGCAAGTGGCGCCTTCTCAAGGATGGCACCTCGGTCTGGTGGCAGGTGCAGTCACGCAACAAGAAGTCGGTTGCGCTCGACCTGCGTCAGCCGGAGGCGCAGGAGATCGTGCGCAAGCTCGCGCAAGACGCCGATGTGCTGATCGAGAACTTCCGCCCCGGTGCACTGGAAGGCTGGGGCCTGGGGCCGGAGGTGCTCCAGGCGGCCAATCCGGCGCTGATCATGCTGCGCATCAGTGGTTACGGCCAGAGCGGCCCCTACCGCGACAGGCCTGGCTTCGGTGTGGTCGCCGAGGCCATGGGCGGCTTGCGCCACCTGACGGGCGAGCCGGGCCGCGTGCCGGTACGGGTTGGTGTGAGCATCGGCGACACGCTGGCCTCGCTGCACGGTGTGATCGGCATCCTGATGGCGCTGCACCACCGCCACGCCACCTGCAGCCCGCAGGCGCCGCGCGGCCTGGGGCAGGTGGTGGATGTCGCCCTGTACGAGGCGGTCTTCAACTGCATGGAAAGCCTGCTGCCCGAATACGGCATGTTCGGCGCCGTGCGCGGGCCCTCGGGCAGCGCGCTTCCCGGCATCGCGCCAACCAATGCCTATGCCTGCGCCGACGGCGGTTACGCCATCATCGCCGGCAATGGCGACAGCATCTTCAAGCGCCTGATGCATGCCATCGGGCGTGACGATCTCGGGCAGGACCCGGACCTGTCCGACAACGCCGGCCGGGTGCGCCGTGTCGAGGAGATCGACGCCGCCATCGGTGCCTGGGCGCTGACACTGCCGGTCACTGCCGTGCTGGAGGTCCTGGAGAAGGCCAGCGTGCCTGCCGGGCGCATCTACACCGTGGCCGATATCGCGGCCGACCCCCACTATGCGGCGCGCGCCATGTTGTCGTCGATCACGCTGCCCGACGGCACCCCCTTGACCGTGCCCGGATTTGTTCCCAAGCTCTCGCGCACGCCCGGCGGACACCGGCGCAATGCGCCTGCGCTGGGGCAGGATACCGAGGACGTGTTGCGCGAGGTCGGCGTGACGCCTGCGCAGATCGAGGCCCTGCGCGCGCGCGGCGTGATCAGCTGAGGGAGTCGATCAGGTCGATGTACTGCTGCATGGCGGCGTCCTTGGTGGTGCCCTTGAGGCTGTTCCAGGCATCCCACTTGGCCCGGCCGACCATGTCGCCGAAGCCCGGCTTCTTGTCGGTGTTGTCGCCGATGCTGCCCTGCTTGTAGAGTGCGTAGATCTTCAGAAGCGTGGCGTTGTCGGGGCGCTCGCTCAGGTTCTTGGAGGCCGCTGCTGCTGCCTCGAATTTCTGTGTCAGGTTGGCCATGCGGTCTCCATCGGTGGTGTCGGAATTCAGCACGGTGCAAGACCGTTGCTGCGGGTATCTGCCCGGTATCTTAAGCCTCCTTTTGCCGCCACAATACCAGCCATTGCAATGCAAGGGGCGGTGCCAGGCCCCGCCCACAGTGCCCCAGCGGCAGGAGACGCGACCATGGTGACCCGGATCAACACCCGCAGGGTGGCCCGCACGGTGGGCGACAACGTCAGGGACGCGGTCAGTGGCACGCTGGGCCTCGCTGGCGAGCGCATGAGCAAGGTCGACACCGCCTGGCTGCGCATGGACTCCCCCAGCAACCTGATGATGATCGTCGGTGTCTGGGTGCTGCGGCCCGGCATCGACTACCAGGCGCTGTGCGAGCGCGTCAGCGAGCGCCTGCTGCGTTACCCCCGCTTTGGCCAGCGCGTGGTGCAGGATGCCGCCGGCGCCACCTGGGTGCGCGACGCGGACTTCGACATCCACCGCCATGTGGTCCGCGACAGACTCCCGCGCAAGCCGCGCGGGCGCGAGCAGGAGGCCCTGCAGGACCGCCTGGCCGAACTCGCCGTGACGCCGCTCGACCACGACCGCCCGCTGTGGCAGTTCCATCTGGTGGAGGACTACCAGGGCGGCTCGGCGATGCTGGTGCGTATCCACCATTGCATCGCGGACGGCATCGCCCTGATCGCCGTGACCCAGTCGCTGGTGGATGGTGGGAGCCCCCCGCCGGAGCGCCGCCACCGCCGGCCGCAGCGCGAAGGCCTGGAGGCGGCCGAGGACTGGCTCGCCGACACGCTGCTCAAGCCCCTGACGGATGCCGCGACGCGGGCGATGGGCAGTGCAGGTGCCGGAGCCGCTGGCGCGCTGGATCTGCTGCTCGACCCCCAGCGTGGCATGGAGAAAGGCCTGGCCGGCTCCGCCGACCTGGCCCGCATGGCCTATCAGGTGCTGCGGGATGCGGCATCGCTGGCCCTCATGCCCGACGACTCCGCGACCCGGCTCAAGGGCACGCCCGGAAATACCAAACGCGTGGCCTGGTGCGCGCCCATCCCCCTGGACGAGGTCAAGGCGATTGGCAAGGCACTGAACTGTTCGGTCAACGATGTGCTGATGAGTTGCGTGGCCGGCGCCATTGCGGCCTATCTTCGCGGCCATGGCGACGCGGTCGAGGGCCGCGAGATTCGCGCCATGGTGCCGGTCAACCTGCGCCCGCTGGAGCAGGCCCACAAGCTGGGCAACCGCTTCGGTCTGGCGCCGGTGGTGCTGCCCCTCGGGCTGGACAACCCCATCGAGCGCATCTACGAAGTGCGCCGGCGCATGGGCGAGCTCAAGGGCAGCATGCAGCCGCTGCTGGCCTTCGGCCTGCTGGCAGTGGCCGGGTTGCTGATCAAGCCGGCGCAGGACGCGATGCTGAGCCTGTTCTCCCGCAAGACCACGGCCGTGATGACCAACGTGCCGGGCCCGCGCGAGAAGGTTCGCTTTCTGGGTTCGACGGTCGAGCAGAACCTGTTCTGGGTACCCCAGAGCGGCACCGTCGGGCTGGGCGTGTCGATCCTGAGCTACGGCGGAGGTGTGCAGTTTGGCGTGATCTCCGACGGCACCCTGTGCCCGGATCCGCAGAAGATCATCGACGGCTTTGCGCCGGAGTTTGCCAAGCTGTCACTGCTCACGCTGATGCTGCCCTGGGGCGAGTGAGCGGCGCACAGTTGCCAGCGCGTCAGTCCTTCAGCTCGGAGCGCGCCAGCTCCACGTCCAGCCGCTCGGTCGCGTCGAGCGGCTCGAAGGCGGCTGCCTGCCGGTACAGGCGGGTGGCGTCCTTGAGCCTCTGGTCACCTTCGAGCATGAGCAGCGCATTCGCGTATTCGACCATGGCCAGCGCTGACTGCAGGTTGATGCGCATGGCCTGCTCGAACAGGCTCAGGCCGACATCCTTGCGCGCGCCGTAGGTCATGCTGCCGATCAGCGAGCCGACCTTGTCGATCACCTCGGCATGGAAGGCGCCCAGTGCGACATGGGCGTCGGCGTGGCGCGGCTGCAGGGTGATCGTGCGCTCCAGCGAGGTCTTGACCCGTGCGCCCAGGCCCTGCGCCAGC
>JBIKTP010000269.1:0-4590 GCA_044348035.1 Burkholderiaceae bacterium | reverse complement strand
ATCCAGGGCTCGCGCTCGACGAACTGCATCGCGGCCGTGTTCAGCTGAAACCCGCTGTACAGCGGCAGCGTGACCAGGAACGATGCCAGCGCGCCGACCAGCGCCAGCCAGCGCACGACTCCCGCATACTCGTCACGTCCCAGGGCCAGCAGGATGACGCCGAAGGCAATCGGCATCCAGATAGCCAGGCTCAGCAATCCCATTTTTCTTGTTCTCCTAGCGCCAGACGAAATACGTCATCAAGACAAACACACCCAGAATCATCGTCAGCGCGTAGTGGTACAGGTAGCCGGACTGGAAGTGGCGCACGATCGCCGACACCAGACCCACCAGTTTCCAGGAGCCGTTGACCAGGGCGCCGTCGATCAGGGTCTGATCCCCACCTTTCCACAGGCCGGTGCCCAGGGCCCGTGCACCACGGGCAAGCACGTTCTCGTTGAACCAGTCCAGGTAGTACTTGTTCTCGAGAAGCGTGTAGAGCGGCTGCACCCGTGCCTTGATCGCCGCCGGCAGCGCCGGATTGACCATGTACATGTAGTAGGCGCAGGCCACGCCGGCAATCGCCAGCCACAGCGGCGGGGTGCCGAGCGCATGCTGCACCATGCCGAGCGGGCCGTGGAAGATCCCGGCGAATTCCTGCATGGCCGGATGCGCCGCCGCATTGACGAAGATGGCGTCCTTGAAGAAGTCGCCGAACAGCATGGGCTGGATGGTCAGGAAGCCGATCACCACCGACGGAATGGCCAGCAGCACCAGCGGCAGCGTCACGACCCAGGGCGACTCGTGCGGGGTGTGGTGCCCGCCATGGTGCCCGTGGTGGTCATCGTGGTGGGCGTCGGGGTTCTGGTCGAAGCGCTCCTTGCCGTGGAACACCAGGAAATACATGCGGAACGAATAGAAGGCCGTGACGAACACGCCCGCGAGCACCGCGAAATAGGCAAAGCCGGAGCCGGGCAGATTGCTGAAGTGCACCGCCTCGATGATGCTGTCCTTGGAGTAGAAGCCGGAGAAGAACGGCGTGCCGATCAGGGCCAGCGAACCGAGCAGCGCGGTGATCCAGGTGATCGGCATGTACTTGCGCAGGCCGCCCATCCAGCGGATGTCCTGGTTGTGGTGCACGCCCATGATGACCGAGCCGGCGGCCAGGAACAGCAGGGCCTTGAAGAATGCATGCGTCATCAGGTGGAACACGGCCACCGAGTAGGCCGAGGCACCCAGCGCGACGGTCATGTACCCCAGCTGCGACAGCGTGGAGTAGGCCACGACGCGCTTGATGTCGTTCTGGATGATGCCCAGGAAACCCATGAACAGCGCCGTGATGGCGCCGATCACCAGCACGAAGTTCAGGGCCGTGTCGCTCAGCTCGAACAGCGGCGACATGCGCGCCACCATGAAGATGCCGGCAGTGACCATGGTGGCTGCGTGGATCAGCGCGGAGATGGGCGTGGGGCCTTCCATGGAATCGGGCAGCCACACATGCAGCGGGAACTGGGCCGACTTGCCCATGGCGCCG
Organism: Burkholderiaceae bacterium; assembly: GCA_044348035.1. GTDB lineage: Bacteria > Pseudomonadota > Gammaproteobacteria > Burkholderiales > Burkholderiaceae_C > CAISIP01. The sequence goes on along the minus strand of JBIKTP010000269.1, from coordinate 3,077 downwards.
ATGAACAGGCAGATGCAGATCACGGTCACCAGCATCCAGTCGGTGCCGGGGAAGCCGAGCTTCGCCAGCTCGGGGGCCTTGGCAAAGACCTCGGTGTAGTTCAGCGAGCCGGCATAGGCCACGACCAGGCCGATGCCCAGGATGAAACCGAAGTCGCCGACACGGTTGACCAGGAAGGCCTTCATGTTGGCGAAGATGGCCGTGGGCCGGTTGAACCAGAAACCGATCAGCAGGTAGGACACCAGGCCCACCGCCTCCCAGCCGAAGAACAGCTGCAGCATGTTGTTGCTCATGACGAGCATCAGCATGGAGAAGGTGAACAGCGAGATGTAGGCGAAGAACCGGTTGTAGCCTTCGTCCTCGTGCATGTAGCCGATGGTGTAGATGTGGACCATCAGCGAGACGAATGTCACCACCACCATCATCATCGCGGTGAGGCCGTCGACCAGGAAGCCGATCTCCATCTTGAGGCCGCCGACCACCATCCAGGTGTAGAGGGTCTCGTTGAAGCGGGCGCCGTCCATGGCCACGCTCCACAGCGTCTGGGCCGACAGGATGAAGGCCAGCAGCACGCCACCGATGGTGAGGCTGTGGCTCACAGTGCGCCCGAAGCGGTTGCCGCCCAGCGCGGTGCCGAAGACACCGGTGACGACAGCGCCGACCAGCGGCGCCAGCGCGATCGTCAGCAGGGTGTTGGCGGATAGGGTTTGGCTCATCTTGTTGTTCAGCCCTTGAGCGTGTTGAGCTCATCCACATTGATGTTCGACTTGTTGCGGAACAGCTGGACCAGGATGGCCAGGCCGATGGCCGACTCGGCCGCCGCAACCGTCAGGATGAAGAACACGAAGATCTGGCCGCGCATGTCGCCCAGGTAGTAGGAGAACGCCACGAAATTCATGTTGACGGCCAGCAGCATGAGCTCGATGGCCATCAGCAGGATGATGAGGTTCTTGCGGTTCAGGAAGATGCCGATCACCGACAGTGCGAACAGCATCGCGCCGAGCGAAAGAAAGTGTCCCAGCGTCAGTGTCATGGCTTGGTCTCCGGGCTGCTCGGGGCGGGTGCAGGTGGTTCGGCCGGCCGGGTCGGGTCGAGCTTGACCAGGCGCAGGCGGTCACCGGAGCGCACGCGGATCTGCTCGCTGGCGCCAATGTGCTTGCTGTCCTTGCGCTCGCGCAGGGTGAGCGCGATCGCCGCAATGATGGCCACCAGCAGGATCACGGCGGCGATCTGCACCGGCAACACGTATTCGGAGTAGAGCAGCACGCCGAGGTCGCGGGTATTGGACACCTGCCCCGCCGCCTGCGCCAGCACCACGATGGGCTTGGGCGCCTCGCTGACCCGGAAGCCGCCCATCAGCACGGCCGCCATCTCCAGGGCGATCAGCACGCCGATGGTGCCTGCCAGCGGCATGTGGCGCCAGAAACCCTTGCGCGCGCTGTCGATGTTGATGTCGAGCATCATCACGACAAACAGGAACAGCACCATGACCGCGCCCACGTACACCAGCACCAGCGCAATCGCCAGGAACTCGGCCTTGAGCAGCATCCAGATCATGGCCGCCTGGAAGAACGACAGCACGAGGTACAGCGCCGCGTGCACGGGGTTGCGTGCGGTGACCACGCGAAACGCGGCAAACAGCAGCACCGCTGAAAAGACGTAGAACAGACCGGCTTTTAGATCCATGGCTCTTTTTTTCCCGGGGTCACCGCGTCAGCGGTATTTGGCGTCGGCAGCCCGACGCGCGGCGATCTCGCCTTCGTAGCGGTCGCCCACGGCCAGAAGCATTTCCTTGGTGAAGTACAGGTCGCCGCGCTTCTCGCCGTGGTATTCGAAGATGTGGGTCTCGACGATGGAGTCGACCGGGCAGCTTTCCTCGCAGAATCCGCAGAAGATGCACTTGGTGAGGTCGATGTCGTAACGCGTGGTGCGGCGCGAGCCGTCATCGCGCACATCGGACTCGATGGTGATGGCCATCGCCGGGCAGACCGCCTCGCACAGCTTGCAGGCGATGCAGCGCTCTTCGCCGTTTTCGTAGCGGCGCAGCGCGTGCAGGCCACGGAAACGCGGACTGGCAGGGGTTTTTTCCTCGGGGAACTGCACCGTGATCTTGCGCCGGAACATGTAGCGGCCGGTGACGGCCATGCCCTTGAACAATTCCAGCAGCATGAAACTGGACAGGAAGTCCTTCAGGCTGAAGGGCGCCGAGACAGACGCACCGGAGGAGCTGACAGCAGTCATGGTCTTAGTTCCAGATGTTGAACGGCGTCTGCATCCAGGCGCCGACGACGACCAGCCACACCAGCGTGACGGGGATGAAGATCTTCCAGCCCAGACGCATGATCTGGTCATAGCGGTAACGCGGGAAGGTGGCGCGCACCCACAGGAACATGGTCACCACCACGAAGGTCTTGATGGCCAGCCAGATCCAGCCGGGGATCCAGTCGAGGAAGGCAAACGGCGGTAGCCAGCCCCCCAGGAACATCAGCACGCACAGCGTCGACACCAGGATCATGTTGGCGTATTCGGCCAGGAAGAACATCGCAAAAGACATGCCCGAGTACTCGACCATGTGCCCGGCGACGATCTCGGATTCGCCCTCGACCACGTCGAACGGATGGCGGTTGGTCTCTGCCAGCCCGGAGATGAAGTAGACGAGGAAGACCGGGAACAGCGAGAGCCAGTTCCAGGACAGGATGCCCATGCCCTGGTCGGCAAACATGCCCTTGCCCTGCCCCATGACGATGTCGGTCAAGTTCATGCTGGCCGACACCATCAGGACGACCACCAGGCAGAAGCCCATGGCTATTTCGTAACTGACCATCTGCGCCGAGGCGCGAAGGGCGCCCAGGAAGGCGTACTTGGAGTTGGACGCCCAGCCGGCGATGATCACGCCATAGACCTCCAGCGAGGTGATGGCCATCAGGAACAGCAGGCCGGCGTTGATATTGGCCAGCGCGACCTCGGGGCCGAACGGGATCACGGCCCAGGCCGCCAGCGCGGGCATGATGGTCATGATCGGACCCAGCAGGAACAGGCCCTTGCTGGCCGCCGCCGGCATGATGATCTCTTTGGTG
>JBIKTP010000014.1:0-13275 GCA_044348035.1 Burkholderiaceae bacterium | reverse complement strand
CCGCGCGCTGAACGACCGGTCCGCAGGGCCACCACCTTGAGATCGGCCTGGTGGGCATGTGCCATGGCCACGGCAAAGGCCTGGGGGTCGGCAATCTTCTCCAGGAGCAAGGCCGCCACACGCACCGTGCCGGTGGTCGCGAAATAGCCCACATAGTCGGCAATGTCGGTCACGGCGGCATTGCCGGCCGACACCACATGGCTGACGCCCAGGCGACCACAGTTGGCCAGGGCAATGGCCGTGGCACCGGAATGCGACACGATGGCCACCTGGCCCCGGCGCATGCCAGGGACCAGCCGTGAACTGAAAAGCGCCAGCCCGGTGGCGGGGACGTAGAGCCCCAGGCAGTTGGGGCCACACAGGGCCATGTTGCCCGCAGCGGCACTCGCAGCCAGTGACTGCTGCAGCAGGCCACCGGCTGCGCCGGTCTCGGCAAAGCCGCTGGCGAGCACCACCGCAGCCGGTATCCCAAGCGCCGACGCTTCCCGCACCACCTCTACCGCGGTCGACGCTGCAACGGCGACGACCACCGCGTCCGGGCGGTGGGGCAGGTCGGCCAACCGGGGCACGGCCGGCAACCCCAAGATGGTGCGGGCAGAAGGATGCACCGGCCACACCTGACCAGAAAAGCCGCAGGCCGAAAGGTTTCGCAGGACGAAACCGGACGAGGCCTCCGGCCGCTCCGAGGCGCCGACAACGGCCACACTGCGGGCCTCGAGCAGGCTGCGCAGGTGCGTGGTGTCCACAGCCATCCTGAACCCGTGCGCGCGCGGCTCAGTCCAGACCGGCGAACGGCGCGTCGCGGCAGGTGAGGTACTCCTTGAGCGACATGGTGGCCAGGTTGCGCATCCACTCCCGGCCCTGCTTGGTCGAGTGCAGGGCGGCAATGGCCTCGACGTTGTACTGGAAGGAACTCAGGAGCCCGGCGACCATCTGCTGGTTGTTCAGCGAGGCCTTGGTGTACTTCAGGGCCGGCACCGGCATGCGGGCCATCTTGCGTGCCAGCTTGTCGGTCTCCAGCGCCAGCTGGTCTGCAGGCACCACCTTGTTGATCAGCCGCATCTCGCGCGCCTGGGCAGCATCCACAAGATCACCGGTGTACATCAGCCAGCGGGTATCACGGCTGGACAGGAGCCACGGCATCATCAAGGACGGAGGCCCGGAGTTGTGCCGTACTTCCGGCTCACCGAATTTGGCCGTGTCTGCGGCAATGGCCAGGTCACAGCACATCATGAGCTCAAGGGCACCCGCCAGGGCGTAACCGTGGACCGATGCGATGACCGGGATCGGCGCGCGCCAGATGTTCAGCAATGCCTCCACGTTCTCGGTCATGTCGGTGCGCCAGAAGTCGACGTCCACATCGAAATCACCGCCCTGGAGGTCGTAACCGGCCGAGAACGCCCGCCCGGCGCCACGGATGACCAAGGCATTGACGTCGGGGTCGGCCACGGCCGCCGCGAGTGCGTGGTCGATCTCATGGATCACCGTCTTGTTCATCGCGTTGAGTTTGTCGGGACGGTTCAGCGTGATGGTGGCAAATTTGTCCTGCGGGTCCTTGTCATACAGGATCGTTTCATAGGCCATGTGGTTGTTCTCCAGGGTCAGCTTGGCAGGATGGGTGGGCGCACGGCGCGCAGCGATCGGTCACCGGGGAAGTCTAGCCGCTCCCAGGCTTTCTCTCTAGAATGCAAGCGCATCACGGCCATCGTGAACAGCCACATCCAGACAGGAGCTTTGGCTTGACGCAAGACGACCTGCCCGTCATCGACATGACGCCATTTCATGGCGGCGGAAGTGGCGCGGCTCAGGTGGTCGCCCAGGTCCAGGCGGCCTGCCTCAACACCGGTTTTTTTGTGGTCACTGGCCATCGGGTGGATGCCGAGGTCACCGAGGGGCTGTACCGCGCGGCGCGTGCATTTTTCGATCAGCCCGAAGACAGCAAGCAGTCCCTGGTCGGGCAGCCCGCCCGGATGGGTGGGCTGGGGTTTGCGCCGCTGCTCAAGGAAGCACTGGCGGCCACGCAGGGCCAGGCGACACCCGGCGACATCAAGGAAAGCATCAACTTCGGGCCAAGGCTGCCGGGCAGCCCGTGGCCAGCCCAGGCTGCAGGGCTGCAGGCGGCTTGCGCAGCCTATTTTGCCGAGATGGAGCGCCTGGCGAAACAACTTCGGCAGATTTTCTGCGCGGCGATCGGTCTGGCGCCTGATTATTTCGAGCCCTGTTTCGTGAACCACTTGTCGGCCTTGCGGGTCATCAATTACCCGGCCCAGACCGCGCCACCCCTGGCCGGCCAACTGCGGGCCGGCGCCCATACCGATTACGGCTTCATGACGATCCTGCGTTCGGAGGCCTCGCCGGGTGGGTTGCAAGTCCGACGCCGCGACGGCACCTGGATCGATGCGCCGGCCATCGACAACGGCTTCGTCGTGAACATCGCCGATGCCTTCATGCGCTGGACCAATGACACCTGGGTATCGACGCCGCACAGGGTGATCAACCCCCCGCAATCGATGCGGGGATTGGCGCGGCGGCAATCGATGGCATTCTTTGTCAATCCATCCAACGACACACGCATTGAATGCCTGAAGGCCTTTTGTCCGGCGGGAACCCAGCCCAAGTACGACGCGGTCAGCTTCGAGGACTACATGGCACTGAAGACCCAGCAGGCTTTCCCCACCTAGGCAAAGCCAGCCACTAGAATGATTTTTCAGCCCCCAACCAAAGGAAGTACCTCACCATGAACCTGGATCGACGTCAGCTTCTCGCATCAATGGCCGCTGCAGCAGGCTCCTCGCTGTTGCCTATCAGCGCATCGGCCCAGGGAAAGACCCTGATCGTGCCCACCTTGGGCGGCGTCTGGGAACAGTTCTGGCGCAGCCAGATTGCGCCGGCGTTCACCAAGGCTTCAGGTGCAGCGGTGACCCTGGATGTCGGCAATGGCCGTGTGTTCGGCGCCAACCTGCGGGCCGCCGGCGTCAGCAAGCCACCCTACTCGATCGTGATGACCAATGAGGTCTTTGCCTCCAGTCTGCGCAAGGAGGGCTTCTTCGAGAAGCTGGATCTGACCAAGGTCCCCAATTACAACGACCTGTATCCGCTGGCCCGCTCCAGCGGCGGCTGGGGTGCCATCGGTGCTGTGTCACCCATCGGCATCGGTTACCGTACCGACCTGGTCAAGACCAAGCCCAAGGCCTGGAAGGACCTCTGGAACAACCCGGAGTTCAAGGGCAAGATCGGTCTGTACAACTACGCCAACAGCGCAGGCAAGATGACCCTGGCCCTGGCTTCCAAGATCTATGGAAAAGACCAGTACGACGTGGATGCGGGTTTTGCCGCACTCCGCAAGCTGGGCAAGGTGATCCAGGTGGACTTCAATCTGTCGACTGCCATGGCCAGCGGCGAGATCGTGGTGGCCCCCTTCGACTTTGGAGAGATTTCACGCCTGCGCAAGCAAGGTTTGCCGGTGGACTGCGTGATCCCCGAAGAGGGCATGATCATGTTCGACCAGACGGTCAACATCCTTGCGAACGGGCCCGAAAAGGAGCTGGCCTACCGGTACGCCAATTTCTTGTTGTCCCCGGAAGTCCAGGCGCTGTTGATGCGCGAGTTCTTCGTCTCACCGACCAATCAAAAGGTGGTCGTCCCCGCAGACCTGCAGAAGGATGTGCCGGTGTCTGGCCCGGACATGGCCAAGATCCTGACCTGGGACTGGGACTTCGTGAACGCCAACCAGACCCGTCTGGGCGAGACGTGGGCCAAGACCTTCTCGTGAGCATGGGCAGGTTGACAGTCCCCGGCTTTCCCCACGTACTGGCTGCGGCATGACGGACGTCAGCCTGCGGTCATTGACCAAGACATTTGGCGGTCCGCCGGCTGTCAACCAGGTGTCCCTGGACATCCGCAACGGCGAGTTCGTTTCCCTGCTGGGGCCGTCAGGCTGTGGCAAGACCACCACGCTCAAGGTGGTGGCCGGTTTCGAGATCGCGGACTCCGGCTCCATCGAATTCGATGGCGAGGATGTCAGCCGGTTGCCCGCCGAAAAGCGGGACATCGGCATGGTTTTCCAGAACTACGCCTTGTTCCCGCACCTGACGGTGGCCCAGAACCTGGCGTTCGGCCTGGAGATGCGCAAGACACCGCGCGCCGAGATCACGCGGCGCGTTGCGCAGGCCATGGACACGGTTCAACTGGTCGGGCTTGGCGAGCGTTACCCGCGCCAGTTGTCAGGCGGGCAGCAGCAACGCGTCGCGCTGGCCCGGGCGCTGGTCATCGAACCCAGGATACTGCTGCTCGATGAGCCGCTGGCAAACCTCGACGCCCGACTGCGTGACGAGATGCGTGACTTCATCCGGGAGCTTCAGCGCCGCGTTGGCATCACCACCATCTACGTGACGCATGACCAGGCCGAGGCGCTGACCATGTCGGACCGGATCGTGGTGATGTTCGACGGCAAGGTGGCGCAAGTTGGCGCGCCCCAAGACATCTACGAACGCCCGGCTTCCAGGGCGGTGGCCGAGTTTGTCGGGCGGGTCAACCTGTTGCCCGCCACCGTGGTCGAGACGGGCCCAGGCACTTGCTGCGTGCAGACGTTTATTGGCAAGGTGGTGATAGCCCAGGCCACTTCGGCGGCGGTTGGCCAGTCTGTGCATGTGGCACTGCGCCCGGAGGCCATCTCGTTGCTGGCGGTTCCTGATTCTGCTGGCGCTGCAAGGGTGGTCTCCGCGTCCTATGGCGGTGGGCTGATCGACTACCGGGTGGAAATGGCGGGCGGCCAGACGCTGCACGTGCAGGCATTTCCGGCAGTTCGCCTAGCTGTTGGCGATGCGGTCCGCCTGGAAATCCGGCCCGAAAGTTATTGGTTGCTCGGAAACACGGCGTGAATCCCGGCAGCCGTCGCGTCAGCGTACCCCTGCTGTTGCTGTTGCCGGCACTGGTGGTGCTGACCGTGTTCCTGTTGGTGCCCTACCTCAACATCTTCGTGATGAGTTTTCGGGTGCCGGGCCAGGGTGTGCCCTATGCGCAGGGCTGGACACTCGGCAACTACGGCAAGTTCTTTTCCGACTGGTTCTTCATAGGCCAACTTGCCAACACCCTGTGGATCGGCGCGGTGACCACCCTGGCCTGCCTGCTGATCGGTTACCCGGTGGCATTGCAACTGGCCCGCGGCTCGGAACGGCTGCGTGCGCTGCGCTACGGCATCGTGCTCACGCCGCTCCTGGTGGGCATCGTGATCCGAAGCTACGGCTGGACGATCATCCTGGGCAACAACGGGATCATCAACCGCACACTGACCGGCTGGGGCGTGATCGACAGCCCGCTGCCACTCATGTACAACGGGCTGGGAATCATCATCGCCCTGACCCATGTGCTGTTGCCCTTCATGATCCTGCCGATCATGAGCGCCATCCAGGGCATCGACCCTGCGGTGGGGTTGGCGGCGCGATCACTCGGGGCAGGGCGTGCCACCGTGTTCAGGCGTGTGACGCTGCCCCTGTCATTGCCCGGCGTCCAGTCTGGCTGCATTCTGGTGTTCGTGTTGTCGGTGAGCGCCTATGTGACACCCGCCCTCATTGGCGGGTTGCGCGTCAAGACGGTGGCGGTGTCGGTGGTGGATGCCCTGATTGACAGCTTTCAATGGCCTTTTGGCTCGGCAATGGCGCTGATCCTGACCGTGGTCAGCGGTTTGTGTGTCCTGGCGTTTGCGCGCATCACGCGGATGCGATGGGCGGTCCGGCGATGAAGGCCCGTACTGGTGATGTGGCGTTCAGCCTGTATTGCAGGCTGGTCTATGCGTTCCTGTTGGCGCCCATCGTCATCGTGGTGCTGGCGAGCTTCAATTCCGGGGCTTTCCTGACGTTCCCGCCCAAAGGCTTTTCGTTCCGCTGGTACGTGGTGTTCTTCGACAACGAGGTGTTTCGCCGTGCGATCGTCACGTCCCTGTGGGTTGCCACGATCTCCACCGTCATATCGGGCTGCATCGGCACCGCCGCTGCGATCTACCATGTCTGTTATGCGGGCCGTGCCAAGGAGGCGGTCCGCCTGACCCTGCTTGCGCCGCTACTGCTGCCGGAGGTTCTGACCGCCATCGCCTTGCTCTTCTTCTTCTACTCAGTAGGGATCGGCACCCGCGGCATGGTGGGGCTGGTGGTGGGGCATGTACTGCTGACACTGCCGTTTGTCTTCATGAACGTCGCTGCTTCCCTCGAGAGCTTCGACCCCGATTGGGACCTGGCGGCCCGCAGCCTGGGGGCGGGGCGCATCACGCGGTTTCGTCGCATCATGCTGCCGATGATCAAGCCGGGTGTCATTGGCGGATGCCTGTTTGCGTTCATCATTTCATTCGACACGTTCACCATATCTTTCCTGCTCAAGAGCGTGGGCACCTCGACCTTGCCGATCCAGTTGTTCGATTACCTCAAAACCAATTTCACACCGGAGGCGGCAGCGGTCGCGTCATTCAGTGTGGCGCTGACCCTGGTGGTGGTGGTCTTCACCGAGAAGGTGCTGGGCCTCAAAATACGTCGCTTCTGAACCATGCCTGCCTCGCCGTGAACCTGACATCTGCCCGCCCCCGCCCCATCATCATCGACACCGATCCAGGCCAGGATGATGCGGTCGCCATCCTGCTGGCCCTGGCCTCGCCCGAGTTGCAGGTGTTGGCCATTACCGCAGTCGCCGGCAATGTGCCGCTGGCACTCACCACGCGCAATGCGCGGATACTGCTCGAGCTGGCGGGCCGCCAGGATGTGCCGGTCTATGCCGGCGCCATCCGCCCGATGGTCCGCCCGCTGGTCACCGCGGAAAACGTGCACGGCAAGACGGGGCTGGATGGCCCGGACCTGCCCGAGCCCACCATGGCGCTGGCGCCAGGCGATGCCGTCGACTTCATCATCCGGACGCTGCGTGAGCGGCCCGCCGGCAGCGTCACGCTGTGCCCGCTGGGGCCGCTGACCAACATCGCCCTGGCACTGGTGCGCGCGCCAGACATCGCGCCGCGCATCGCCGAGATCGTGCTCATGGGAGGCGGCTGTTTCGAAGGCGGCAACATCACGCCGGCGGCCGAGTTCAACATATTCGTGGACCCCCACGCGGCCGAAGTGGTGTTCAAGAGTGGTGTGCCGATCACCATGATGCCATTGGATGTGACCCACCAGGTCCTGACCACCCCGACACGCATTGCCGCGATGCGTGCCATCGGCAACCGCAGTGGCGAGGTGGTGGCGCAAATGCTGGAGTTCTTCGAGCGCTTTGACGTGGCCAAGTACCAGTCAGACGGCGGGCCACTGCATGACCCTTGCGTGATTGCCTATTTGCTGCGGCCGGAGATGTTTGAAGGCCGCCACATCAACGTCGAGATTGAAACGCGCAGTGAACTCACCATGGGCATGACCGTGGCCGATTGGTGGGGCGTCACGGGGCGGGCGGCCAATGCCCACTTCATCCGCAAGGTGGATGCAGACGCGTTCTTCGGCCTCTTGTGTGAACGGCTGGCCCACCTGCCCTGAGAGATCGTCGGCCGGCAAGGCTGCAGGGTGGCGGTGGTGACAAAGGTCGCGGCCTGGCTCATGGCAGGTCGAAGATCCGGCCACGGTTCAGGATGCCGTGCGGGTCGAGCGAGGTCTTCATCCGCTTCATCGTGGCGATCTCGGCCGCCGAGCGGCAGTGGTGCAGATGCGCCTTCTTGGACAGACCGATGCCATGCTCCCCCGAAATGGAGCCACCCTGCGCGCCAATGCTTCGGTACACCAGGTCGTCAACCGCGGCCGCGACAGCCGGGTCGCCGGTGCCGCCCACCAGCAGGTGCAGGTTGCCGTCGCCGAGATGGCCATAGGTCTGGGTTTGCGTCAGTCCCATGGCCCGCAGCTCGGCGTGCACCTGCTGGGTCCAGGTCGCCATTCGGGCCATCGGCAGGCTGACGTCAAAACCGACGCAGGGCGCGATGGCATGGGCGGCCTCCCCAGCCGCTTCACGGATGGACCAGATGGCCTGTGCATCTGCCAGCGATTGCGCCAGGATGACCTCGCAGCCCGCATGCCCGTCCTGAAAGGACCCCAGCACCTCGGCGAACAAGGCGTCGTCAGCCGCTGCGTCCATGCCCATGGCTTCGACCAGCACCACATGGCTGCCAGCCAGGTGCAATCCCGGTCGCCCCTTCTTCAGCAGACCGGTGCTGATGTCGAAGAAATCGCGCCACATCACCTCGAAACTGCTCAGCCGTGGCCCCAGCCGCTGGCGGCACTGGGTCAGCAGGGCGGTCACGGCATCGAAGCCCGCCACGGTCACCAGCGCAGACTGCCGGCTGACCGGCAGCGGCTGCAAGGCGAGCAAGGCGCGGGTGATCACGCCCAGGGTGCCTTCGCTCCCGATGAAGAGATGCTTGAGGTCATAACCGGCGTTGTCCTTGAGCACCTTGCCCATGCGCGAGATCACCGTGCCATCGGCCAGCACCACCTCCAGCCCCAGCACCGACTGGCGCGTCATGCCATAGCGCAGCACCCGGTTGCCGCCCGCGTTGGTGGCGATGATGCCGCCGACCTGGCAGCTGCCGCGGCTGCCGATGTCCACCGGGAAGAACAGGTTGCGGGCCTCCACCGCCTGCTGCAAGGCTTGCAGGCAAACACCGGCCTGGACGGTGACGGTGCCGGACACGGCGTCGATCTCCTCGATGGTGCGCAGCCGCTCCAGCGACAACACCACCTCGCCGCCTTGCGGCACGCAGGCACCCGTCAGGCCGGTCATGCCACCCTGCAGCACCACGGGTTGACGCAGGGCCTGCAGCACGGTCAGCAGGCGCGACACCTCGTCGGTGGTGCGGGGCCGCAATACCGCCAGCGGCTGACCGCGGACACGGCTCCAATCAGTGCAGTAACGCTCGTCGGCCTGCGCGCCCGGGACAAAGCCTGCCGAGTCCAGCAGCGGCTGGCACACCGCGCGCAAGCGGTCCAGGGTCACCGTATCACCGATCGCCGAAAGCATGGGGAAGGACCAGGATGGTCTGAGGGAACCCGATCGGGATCAGCGGCAGCACGGTCAGCGGTTCGCTCAGGCGATACGCACCACCACACGGCCCCGCACATTGCCTGCCATCAGGGCCTGCGCCTTGGCGATCGCGTCGTCCAGGGCGACCTCCTCGACCATGCTCTCCAGCAACGCCGGGTCCAGGTCCCGCGCCAGGCGGTCCCAGGCACGCTGCCGACGGCCCAGCGGCGCCATGACCGAATCGATGCCCGCCAGGGTGACCCCGCGCAGAATGAACGGCATGACTGTCGTGGCGAGGTCCATGCCCTGGGCCAGGCCACATGCCGCCACCACGCCACCGTAGCGCGTCTGTGCCAGCGCGTTGGCAAGGGTGTGCGAGCCCACGGCGTCCACCACGCCGGCCCAACGCTCTTTCTGAAAGGGTTTGCCCGCCACCGACAGGCTGGCACGGTCGATCACGCTGGCCGCGCCCAGGCGCTTCAGGTAGGCCTCTTCGTGCGCCTTGCCTGTCGCGGCCACCACCTGGTAGCCCAGTTTGCCCAGTAAGGCCACAGCGACACTGCCCACCCCCCCGGTGGCGCCAGTGACCAGCACCTCGCCCGTGGCAGGGGTGATGCCATGGTCCTCCAGTGCCAGCACGCACAGCATGGCCGTGTAGCCGGCTGTGCCGATCGCCATGGCCTGGCGCGCCGTGAAGGCCGCAGGCAGTCGCACGAGCCAATCGCCCTTGAGTCGGGCCATCTCGCCCAGACAGCCCCAATGCGTCTCCCCCACGCCCCAGCCATTGAGGATGAACCGGCCGCCTGGCTTCCAGTCCGGGTGTTCGGATGCGCTCACCGTGCCCGCGCCATCGATGCCCGCCACCATGGGCCAGACCCGGACCACAGGCGACTTGTTGGTGATGGCCAGGCCGTCCTTGTAGTTGAGCGTCGAGTACTCCACGCGAACCGTCACATCCCCTTGCGGGAGACCTGCCTCGTCCACCTGTGTAACCTGAGCCGCGAAGGTGTCGCCTTTGGTGAGCTGGAGTGCCTTGAACATGGCGGATGTACCCCGTTGATTGGTGAAATGTGCAGGACATCATAATTCGAACGCTCTCAAGAAACAGAGATAAAGGCCGCTTGCTTCATGCTTGCGCGGCCGCCAAAGGTTGAAGCAACCTCGGTCGGATCTCAGTTTCTGAGTGGCACGGTCGACACGCTGTAGCCTCTTTCCTGCATCAGCTTGGGTAAAGCCGCTTTACCCGCCATGTGCAATGCGCCAACAGCCACAAACACCCTTTTGCCCTCTTGATGCAGAGCGTCAATTTTCTGCGCCATTTGAACGTTGCGTTGATCGAGAAGGCGCTGCGCAAACTCTGGCTGACTTGACGTCATGTCTTGCTCAAGTTTCACAAACGTTTGCCAGGCGCTTTCCCGCCAAGCCTGGTTCAGTTCTGCAAGATCTGACTGCATCTTGCCAGACTCAAACTCAGTCAGCGTGAGTTGGAATGCCGCATCGAAATCGGCCTGCGATTTCGGCGCCAGCAAGGCCAGTTGCTGCTCGAGTGTTTCAAGTTGCACGATAGGTTTGCCCGTTCGCTGCGCAATCTGCGCCAATCTCGAGTCGGGGCTGTAGCCTGCAAGCAAACCCTTCCGCTGGGCCTGGGTGAGCAACAACGGCATGGTCACTGCTGCCGCGGAAACGGAAGCTGCATTCAGGGCCAGACACTCTCGGGCATAGGCTTTGGAAACCCTTTCCAATTGTTCGCCAGAAAGCCTTATGGCTGGGGAAGGGGCGACGGCTGACGGCTTGTGCGGCTCATACGGATTGATCTCCAAGGCCAACACGTCGCTGCTACGCATGCCCTGCATGATTTGCGGACCGGGCTTGGCATAGTCGATGTGGTTCAAATGCATCGTGCCGTAGAGCCAAGAAGTGCGTCCATCCTTTTCGATACGCCACAAAAACCCGGCATTGCGCGCAGGCGAGTTGGCAACGTACGCCATCTGTTGCTCCAATTGCATGGGTGGTGGAGGACAGCCCCCCACAGGCGGTGTTTGTGCCAACACGGCATTCGAAACGAAAAACGCTAGCAGGCCGCAAGCCTGGTGAAACCGCTGACTGTTGCGAAACGCTTTCACGAAAGATCCTCCTCGGTTTTCAACGAAGAGTTTAGTCGTGACGGCTTGGCGCAAGCAATGCGCTCACCCTTGTCAAACATGCGGCGGGACCATGCTGCAAGCCGCCTTCAGCGAGCAGGGCAGGATCAAACACGGTATGCGCGAGATCGTTGAAATGCTCGCCATCGGTGCTCAAACGCTCTACGAGCCCATGCTCGACGTTCTTGCGCCCACTGGGCCCACGCGCGTCATCAGGAGCTTTGCGCAGTCCGGTCACAGGTTTGGGTGCCACGCTGGCCGCGCCGGTTTCGCGGCCATCACCGTGCGACCCCGGGTGAGGATAAGCTCGCGATTTCGAGCCCAACGTACACCGTGTCCACGCTTCAGACCGATACGCCACCAGCCGCGCGCCTTGTCTTTCTGGATTGGGTGCGTACCGGCGCTTTCGGCCTGCTCGTGCTCTACCACACCGGCATGTACTACGTCACGTGGGACTGGCACGTCAAGAGCCCGTTCGCAGGCACTGCGGCCGAGCCCTGGATGCTGCTGATGTCGCCCTGGCGCATGGACCTGCTGTTCCTGGTGTCGGGCGCCGCGACGGCGTTCATGCTGCGGCGCAACGGCGCGTCACGCGCTCTGCTTGCAGCGCGGGCGCGCCGCCTGCTGCTGCCATTGCTGTTCGGCGTGCTCGTGGTGGTGCCTCCGCAGTCGTGGCTGGAGGTGTCTGGCAAGCTCGGGTACACCGGCAACTACCTGGAGTTCATGCGTCTGTACCTGGGCGCTTACGCAGGCTTCTGTTTTGCACCGGGCCGTTGCCTGATCCTTCCGACCTGGAACCATTTGTGGTTCCTGCCTTATCTGTTTTTCTATACGCTGGTCCTGTGGGGCGTATTGCGCGTCTGGCCGACCCTGCTGGAACGCCATGCCACCAGCGGGGTGGCGTGGGTGTACGGTGCCGGTCTGCTGGTGTGGCCTGTGTTGGTGCTGACGCTGACGCGCGCGCTGTTGCATCCACGGTTTCCCGATACGCGGGCGCTGGTGGACGACTGGTTTGCCCACAGCCAGTACGCCAGCATGTTCCTGCTGGGTGCGGTGCTAGCGCGCGCGCCAGCAGTGTGGCAGCAGTTCGCGCAGCGGCGCTGGCTGGCGCTGGTGCTGGCACTGGCGGCGTGGCTGTTGCTGATCCAGGTTCGCGCGTCGCCGTCGGTCGCCGGCACGGCCACCGCGATGGCACGCGTCGCGGTGTTCAGCCTGCAGCAATGGTGTGCCATCGTGGCCGTGCTCGGATTCGCCCTGGTGCACCTGAACCGCGACAGCGCCGCACGGCGCTACCTGACGCAGGCAGTATTTCCGCTCTATATCCTGCACCAGACGCTGATCATCCTGCTGGCAGCGTCGTTGCGACGCTGGCAGATGGAGCCGCTTGCCGAGTCGGCCGTGATCGTGGTGGCCACTGCCGTCTTGTCGCTTGCCGGATTCGAGTTTGCACGGCGCATTGGATGGCTGCGCCCCTGGATGGGCCTGGCAACCAGACCGATACGATGACCATGCCATCAGCCGCACCGGTCAGTGGTACGCGCAGTTCGCCTCGCAATCGGCAAGCTTTACTTGCCGGGCTGGCGGTTCGGGCACTTGCCCCACCGGCTGCCTGGGCATGCCGCCCAGTACCGTCAGCACTTTCCGGCTGGCGCGCGACATCCAAACCGGCGCATGGCAGGTAGTTGCTTCAGCAACTCTGGCAGCCACTCCTGTGCCGTATCCCACACCACACGGAGGTCGATGTCGAAATAGCCATGGGCCACGCGATTGCGCATGCCACGCAAGCTGCGCCACGGTACCTCAGGGTGCCTTCGGGCCGCTTGCATCGGTTTCTTGCGCGTACACCGACAATGCGCCGTCAAGACAAGAACCCATCCATTTTCTTGAAATTTCGGATATTCACTCCGAAATTTCGCACTATCATGCGCCATGATCCGCCGCGAGCACCACCTGCAAAGCATCCACCGTGGGCTGAAAGAGTTTCCAGTGCTTGCCCTGCTGGGCCCCAGGCAAGTGGGAAAAACGACATTGGCCCGGCAATTCGCGGCCCAATGGCATGGGCCGCACCACCATTTCGACCTGGAAGACCCGGACGATCTGGCGCGTCTGAGCGACCCGTCTTTCGCGTTGCGTCCGCTGACCGGGCTGGTGGTGC
>JBIKTP010000694.1:0-3388 GCA_044348035.1 Burkholderiaceae bacterium | reverse complement strand
CAGGAACTTGCGTTGGCGCTCGTGCGCCTCGACGCCAAGCAGGAAGCTGTCGGCCTCGGCCCTTGCGATCTGGATCGCGGCCGGCGAGGGGGACTGGTCCCCGGCGCCATCGAGCTGCGGCGCCCAGCGAAAATCGCCTCTGAACTCGGCCTCCAGGCGCTGGCGCCGCAATGCGGCAGCGTCGCGCTGAACCGACGCGACTTCCGCGCCAGCGGACATTTCCTCGTTGGCGAGTTCGTAGAGGACCTGCCCCGCAGCGACCTTGTCGCCATCCCTGACGAGGATCCGGCTCACCACACCCCCTTCGCGATGCTGCACCGGGCGACTGTTGAATTCCGGTTTCGCCACGCCGGCCGCGATGATGGCGCCCTCCAGGGGCATGAACGAAGCCCAGGCGAGCGCGAAGCCGGCGAAACACAGGACCGCGAGCGCACCCAGCCCGATGCCGCGGCGCGATGGGTCGGCCTTGCGCCCGTCCGGCTCGGCGGGGCCGGACAGTGCCGCAGGTGGCCCTGATGGGCTGTCGAAACGCGTGATGTCGTTCATCGGCCGGTCATCCGTCGACGGCATCGCTGATGGCGACGGGACCAGCCTGCGGACGGCGTGCCTCCTTTGCCTCGGCCGCGAGCCTCTCCAGGACCGCCTCGCGCGGACCGAAGGCCTCGACACTGCCGTGGCGCAGGACGAGCAGCCTGTCAGCCATGCGGATCATGCTGCTGCGATGCGACACGAAAACCACGGTCACGCGCCGCCGCGCCAACTCGCGCAGGCATTCGCGCAACGCCGCCTCGCCGGGACCGTCCAGGTTCGCGTCCGGTTCGTCGAGAACGGCGACGCGGACCGGCCCGCACAAGGCGCGCGCCAGCCCGATCCGCTGACGCTGTCCGGGGGCGAGTTTCTCGGCGCGGTCCCCGACCTGCATCTCGTAGCCACCGGGCAGGCGCAGGATCATCTCGTGGCATCGCGCCAGCCGCGCTGCGGCGACCACCTCGTCGCTGGTGGCTGCGCCGAAGCGGGCGATGTTCTCCGCCACAGTGCCCGGCAGAAGCTCGACGGTCTGCGGCAGGTAGCCGACGAAGGAAGTGCGCTGTGCGTCATCCCAGTCGGCCAGGGAAGCACCATCCAGGCGCAGATGCCCGCGGGTCGGCGCGCCGATGCCCGCCAGCAGGCGCATCAGGGAGGACTTGCCCGCGCCGCTCAGGCCAGTCACCGCCAGCGACGCGCCTGCCGGTATCCTGAAGCTGACCTGCCGCAGGACAACTCCACCGCCCTGCGGCAGGTCCATGCCCACGCCCTCGGCCTGCAGGTCGCCGGCCGGCTCGGGAAGCCGGGTACGGACAGCGCTTGCCCTGGCACCGGCCAGGGTTCTGGTCAGGCGGGCCCAGGAGATACGGGTGTCCACCGTGCTCTTCCAGTTGGCCACGAGTTGCTCGATCGGCGCCAGTACGCGCGCGAGGATGATCGTGCTGGCGATCATGATGCCGGGGGAGGACTGCGCCTCGATCACCAGCCACGCGCCGGCGGCCAGCATCAAGGACTGCAGCGCATAGCGGCAGAATTTGATCGCAGCCGCAAACCGCGCGTTCACCTCGCCGGCGGCGACCTGGCCGGCCAGCGCATGGTCGCCCGCCACTCGCCAGCGCGTGACGACGGCGCCTACCATTCCAAGACCCTGGATCGCTTCCGCGTTTCGCAACATCATGTCGTGGATTTGGCCGGCACGCCGCGTTCCCGTATTGGCTGCGGTCACATGGCGGTCGAGTGCCAGGCGGTTCCAGATGGCGAGTGCGCCGAGCACGAGTGCGCCGACCAGCGCCATCCAGCCCAGCGGCGGGCTCATGAGGAATATCACCGCGAGAAACAGGGGAAACCACGGCAGATCGAGCAGATTCTTGAGCCCGGTACCGGAAATGAACTGAGAGACCTGCTGCGCGTCGCGCACCGTGGCGGCGGAGGTGTCACCGGAGCCGGACGCCGTGTCGCGGATCAGGATGCGGGCCAGTTCCGCGCCGGTGCGCCGCTCGAAGTCGGCCGCGATCGACGCCAGAATGTTGTTGCAGGCGACGTCCAGCAGGCTCACCGTCAAATGGCAAACCAGGGCCATGGCCAGAAGCGTGCCGAGGGTCGGGATGCTGCGGCTCGACAGCACGCGGTCGTAGACCTGCAGCATGAACACCGGGGAAGCGAGCGCCAGCGCGTTCGCGACCAGTGCGAAGGCAAATACCCAGAAAAGGCGCGTGCGGTAAAACCTGTATAAGGCTGAGAACACCAAGTCGATCCTGCGAAGGCCGCTCAGCGGCCGGGGGACAGTCGAGACGGCCGATGCCGGTTGCGCGCCGGCGCCGGCCGTCTCCCTGGTCGCCGATGGACTTATGCTACCTCAAAAACGTCCTGCAGAAGGAGGGTCTCGCTGGCTGCGGTGTTGGAGAACACCCCCTTGACGAGAATCGACCAGCTGGTGTCGCCGGTGACCATGCCGCTCGAGATCGCCGCCGCCGATGTGGCTTCTCCGACGAGCAGCGAGTCGACCATGCCATTGCCGTCGGTGTCGACCTGGGTCAGGATGTGCGCCCACACACCGGCCTTCAAGGCCTGGTCCTGCGCTGGCACCTCCGGCAGCCAGGTGTTGCCGAGCGACTTGGTGAACACCGTCTTGTCATCCGGCTGCCCGGCGATGACCAGGCGGATCTTGTCGACGCCTTTCTCGAAGTCGTTGATCACATCCTTGCCCTGATTCGCGCCGCCGGAGCCGAGGTCGAGCCATGCCTGACCCTTGACCCAGTCCACGGCGAAGTTGCCGCGGAAGAGGAACGTGTCCGCGCCGGTACCGCCTTCCAGGGTGTCATTGCCGCTGCCGCCGTCAATGATGTCCTTGCCAGTGCCGCCGAACAGCCGGTCGGCGCCTGCCTCGCCGTAGAGTGCGTCATCGCCTGCCCCGCCGTGCATCGAATCGTTGCCGGCGCCGCCCCACATGGCGTCGGCGCCGCCCGTGGTGGACGCGGTGCTTTCCGCATCGCCGTACATCAGGTCGTCGCCGCCTTCGCCCCACAGCCGGTCGCCGTCAGCCCCGCCCACCAGCACGTCGGTGCCTGCTCCGCCGTAAATCCAGTCGCCGCCGCTGCCGCCGTCGACCTTGTCGTCGCCGTTGCCGCCGGCCAGGGTGTCGGAGCCGGCGTTGCCGACCAGCAGGTCGTTGCCGTTTTCACCGTACATGCGGTCGGCGCCCGAACCGCCGTTGAGGGTGTCGTCGCCGCCGCCGGCATAGACCACCATCTGCACGCCGCCACCGGCGTTGCCAAGATAGTCCTGCGTCGGTGGCGAAAACGTCTCCGCACCGTCGCCGCCGAACATCAGCTTCCAGGTGGGTTTGAGCAGGGCGGCCGAACCG
>JBIKTP010000268.1:0-4631 GCA_044348035.1 Burkholderiaceae bacterium | reverse complement strand
CGCTGACGGCCGCCAACGGATTTGCCGACCAGGGCGAGGTGGTGATCAAGGCGCGCCAGGCCTCCGACCTGCTGCAGGCCACGAAGATGGACCGCCCGGAGTGGCTGACCATCGACCCGCATACCGGCTGGGTCTATTGCACGCTCACCAACAACAGCGCCCGCGGCCAGCCAAACCAGCCCGGCGTGGACGCCGCCAACCCGCGCGCCAACAACACCATGGGACACATCATCCGCTGGAAGGAAGAGGACGACTTCGACGGCGCGGCCTTCCAGTGGAACCACCTGGTGCTGGCAGGCGACCCGGCCAACACCCGGCCCGAGGCGCGCGGCAACATCAAGGGCGACATCTATGGCTGCCCGGACGGCATTGCGTTCGATGCACGCGGCGTGTTGTGGATCCAGACCGATGTGGCGGCGGCGGCGATGTACAAGGGCGAGTTCGCGAACATCGGCAACAACCAGATGCTGGCCTGCGACCCGGCCACCGGCGAGACGCGCCGCTTTCTGAGCGGCCCGACCAACTGCGAGATCACCGGGGTGGCGTTCACGCCAGATGGCACCACGATGTTCATCAGCGTGCAGCACCCGGGCGAGACCCCGTCCGAGCGCAGCGACCCGCGCGAGCCGCGCAAGTTTTCAAACTGGCCCGACTACCAGCCGGGCGGCCGGCCACGCTCGGCCAACGTCGTGATCCGCAAGCTCGACGGTGGCGTGATCGGGACCTGAGACCGCGACAGGGGAGCCGGGCACGCGACGCGCAGGCCGCCTGCCATCGAACTGCCCAATCAGTGGATGGCGCCAGCGGGTGCGGGCGGCACCTGCTCAGGCTTGCGGGCCATCAGGAACAGCACCGAGCCCGATCCAGCCACCAGCGCCAGCACCGTGAAGCCGAGCCGGTAGTTGCCAGTCAGGTCGGCCAGCATGCCCGCCAACATCGGGCCGACGATCTGGCCCATGGCCACGATCACGGCCGACAGGCCCATGATCATGCCGATCGCATTGCGGCCGAAGTAGTCGGCTCGCATGGCCTGCATGAACGGTCCGCGCACCCCCCAGGCCACGCCGTGCAGCACCACGAAGCCGGCCACGGCAAGCGGGTGGGTGGCGTAGGTCAGCAGCAGCAGGCCGGACATGTGGCCGAACATGCACAGCGCGGCGACGATACGTTTCTCGAAGCGGTCGCCCAGCAGCGCACTCATCAGGATGCCGACGATCTGCGCGCCGGTCAGGGCCATCACGACCAGGGCCGCCTGCGGCACCGAGTAGCCCAGGCCCTCCTTCATGTGCGAGATGCCGTGCACGCTGACCGACGTCACCACCAGCAGAGCGAAGGCATGGCCCAGGCCGAGCAGCCAGAAGGCGCGGGTACGCAGGGCCTGGCGCACGGTGAACTCGGCCTCTGCGGGCAGAGCCGGGCCAGTTGCTGCATTGCCTGCTGCAGCTGCGCCGGGTGCCTCTGGGGGCTCGGCTGGAACGCCGTCCACGGTCTCGCCGTGGTCCTCCGGCCGGCTGCGGATCATCCTGGCCAGGGGCAGCCCGATCAGCAGTGCCACCAGCCCCGAGCCGAGCGCCGTGGCGCGCCAACCGAAGGTGTGCATCGACCAGGCGACCAGGGGCACGGCCAGCCCGCCCATGGCCATGCCCAGGCTCATGATCGAGATGGCGCGGGCACGGTGGCGGCGGAACCACTGCACCAGGGCCACCGTGAGCGGGAAATACCCGCTCAGGCTGGCCCCGACAGCGAGCAGAACGGCGCACACGTAGAAGCCGCCCAGCGAGTCGATCTGGCTGAGCGCTGCAAAGGCGCAGGCGAAGATCACGATGCCGGCCGTGACCAGGTTGCGCGTGCCGAAGCGGTCCATCAGCCAGCCCAGTGCCGGCCCCATGATGGCCGACTCGACCGACTGCAGGGCGGCCGCGCCCGACAGGGCCGTCTTGCTCCAGCCGCGTTCGTCGGACAGCACCGCGACATAGGCACCGAAGGCCTGGCCCAGCAGGCCGGAGAGCATGAACTGGATGCCGCAGGCGGCTCCCGCCATGCGCCACCCGTAGAAGATCTTCACGGTCGCGTGGGCCTCCCGATCAGCGGGTAGGCGGGGTCGGTGTAGCCCGGCGTGGAGGGATGGCCGGGGCCCACGAACCCGTCGACAAGCGCCTCGTCCTCCGGGGTCACAACATAGTCCACCGCCGGGAAGTAGTCCTGCCACTGCGCCAGCGTGCGGGGCCCGGCGATCACCGAGCTGATGATGGGGTTGGCCAGCACCCAGGCGGTGGCAAACTGCGCCAGGGTGATGCCCCGCGCCTGTGCATGCACGCCGAGTTTCTGTGCGATCACCAGCGATTCCTGGCGCAGCTCGGTTTCGGTGATGCGCTTGTCGGCGCGTCCGGCGCGTGTGCCGGCCTCGGGTGCCACACCCGGGGTGTATTTGCCGGTCAGCACGCCACGCGCGATCGGGCTGTAAGGCGCCACACCGATACCGTGGTACTGGCAGGCCGGCAGGATCTCGACCTCGGGCATGCGGTTGAGCAGGTTGTAGTAGGGCTGGCAGACCACCGGCCCGGGCATGCCGATGCGTGCTGCCTGGTGCACCATCTCCGCAATGCGCCAGCCGCGGAAGTTCGACAGGCCCCAATAGCGGATCTTGCCGGCGCGCAGCACGTCCTGCAGCGCGAACAGCGCCTCCGTCATGTTCATGCCGTCGAAGTCCCGGTGCAGGTACAGCACGTCGATATGGTCGGTCTGCAGCCGCTGCAGGCTGGCATCGACCTCGCGCAGGATCCAGCTGCGCGAATAGTGGCCTTCGTTGATGCGGCCCGACATCGGATTGCCCAGCTTGGTCGCCAGCACCCAGTCGTGGCGCGTCGGCTTGATCAGCGTACCGACCATGCGCTCGGAGGCTCCCTGGGTGTACACATCGGCGGTGTCGATGAAATTCACGCCCTCGGCATGGGCATGGGCCACGATGTTCGCGGCCACGGTGGCGTCGGTCTGGTCGCCGAACATCATCGCGCCCAGGCACAGGGTGGAGACTTTCAGGTTGCTCTTGCCAAGGTGTCGGTAGTGCATGGTGGGTCGGTGGGGCGTGTGTCGGGGGGCGAGATGGGTGTGGCAAAGTGCTGGATTGACGGAAAACAGGTGGCAGGCCGCACTTGGAACCTTTGCGCCTGCCCCCAACTCCTAGAATCCAGAAGGTCATCCTACCCGGTTTATCCCCGCAGCATTCCCATGGTTCCACATCTCGTCACAGCTCTCAATGGCCCGATCAACGAGCTGGAGCAGCGCGTGCTCGATTCCATGCCAGCCATCGAGCGCTGGTTTCGGCTGGAGTGGATGGAGCACACCCCACCCTTCTACACCTCGGTGGACATCCGCAATGCCGGCTTCAAGCTGGCCCCGGTGGACACCGACCTGTTCCCTCGCGGCTGGCACAACCTCACCGCGGCCATGCTGCCGCTGGGCGTGCAGGCCGCCATGGCTGCCATCGAAAAAATCTGTCCCGAGGCGCGCAATCTGCTCATCATCCCGGAAAACGGCGCCACCAGCACCTTCTACCTGTCCAACCTGGCGCAGCTGCGCCGGATCTTCCAGATGGCCGGCCTGAATGTGCGCATCGGTTCGATCGACCCGGACATCAAGAAGGTCACCGTCATCGACCTGCCCGAAGGTGAATCGGTGAAGCTCGAGCCGGTCATCCGCAGCAAGCGCCGCCTGGGTCTCAAGGACTTCGACCCCTGCACCATCCTGCTCAACAACGACCTGGGTGCCGGAGTACCCGGCATTCTGGAGGACCTGCACGAGCAGTACCTGCTCCCGCCGTTGCATGCCGGCTGGCCCACGCGGCGCAAGAGCAGCCATTTCCAGAGTTACGAGGAAGTGTCCAAGCGTTTTGGCAAGCTGATCGGTGTCGACCCCTGGCTGATCAACCCGATGTTCAGCAAATGCGGCCAAATCGATCTCTCCGGCCCTGCCGGGCGCGACACGCTGGCCACCCATGTCGATGCCCTGCTGACCAAGGTGCGGCGCAAGTACAAGGAATACGGCATCAACGAAAAGCCCTTCGTGGTGGTGCGCTCCGACAACAGCAGCGCCGGGTTTACCAGCCGCACCGTGCGTGACGTGAAGGACCTCGACGCCGTGCCACCCAAGGGCTGGCAGGCGGCCGGTGGCACCGGTGTCTGCGAGGTGATCGTGCAGGAGGGTGTTCAGACCAACGAGCGCATCAACGACGCCGTTGCCGAACCGGTCGTCTACATGATGGACCGCTATGTGGTGGGCGGCTTCTACCGTGTGCATGCCGGGCGGGGTGCCGACGAAAACCTCAACGCCGCGGGCTCCCAGTTCATTCCGCTGGCATTTGCCGAGAGTACGCACTTACCTCAGCTGGGAGTCGCTCCAGGCGCCAGTGCACCCAACCGCTTCTACATGTATGGGGTGATCGGCCGTCTGGCGATGCTGTCGGCCAGTTACGAACTCGAAGCCACCGACCCCGAGGCAGAGTCCTACAGCTGAGTCCCGCCGGGTAGTTGCTGCAGCGCAACAATTCGAGGCCGGTGCGCGAAATTCACCGCCTGCCGGGGCGGGTGAAATGCCGGCCGAGGCGCACAATCGGTAGCTTCCCGACAACGAAA
>JBIKTP010000267.1:0-4643 GCA_044348035.1 Burkholderiaceae bacterium | reverse complement strand
TCGATTTCGGCCTGGTCAAAACTCTCGCGGTAGATGCGGATCTGCATCGGCTCCATCTTGACCCAGCTCAGTTCGGTCCGGATGAGCTCACTCATTCTGCGAGCGTGACGATCCAGGATGGCTTTCTGCCTGGCCGTTGGCTCCTTGCCATCGGTCGCCTGCGCCATGCCTTGCCGCATGGCCGGTTCGATCGCCGCGTACATGCCGTTGACCATGGACTCGACCTTCATCACGGCAAACAGGGTCCGTATCGAATCATCTGTCGGCGGCGCAGCCGTCGACGCGAGCGCAAAAAATGACAGCGCCAGAGCTGCGAGATGTGTCTTCATGAGTGGGTCCTTCGTAGCCGAAACGGCGTCAGCTTACCCTACCTGCCATCGCGGGGGCCGGTGGAGCGATGGGCCAGGCGTCACCCGCCGCCACCTCGCAAGCGGTTGCATCGCGCTACCTGCTCGCGCGTTTGAATAAGGTGCATGCATCGCAAACTCAGGCTTGACCGTTTCGCCAGAAGGTTTGCCAGCCATCGTTTTGCAGCACGGCGCCTCGCGGGACTTGCGACAGAAGGAGCGCAACACCCAGCAGGTCAACCCCCGAGGCGGCGGCGTTTGCTACGGAGAGCACCGCAAGAAGCGGACTGACTTCGCCCCGAAAAAAGCCGGCCGAAAACAGCGTGGCGGGCAACGCGGAGAGGAGCAGGAAGGGTGCCACCAGGATTGCCGCGAACCGGTCCCGGCCGAGCGTTCCGAGGTAACTGGCATACAAGAGAAAAGGCTTCAGGGAGATGCCAAGCACGCTGAGTTTGCTGGCACCCTGTCCAGGATGCAGCAGGGCATGGATGGCCTCATGCAACGCAAAGAGGCCGACGAGTGACAACAGGAAAACCGCCAGAGGCGCAATGCCCTGCACAGACGCGAACTGTGCAGAGACATGGATGCCACCCAGGTGCCAAAGGCCGGACACCACGGCGCCGAGGCACAAGCCAAGCAGCAGGCCGCCTTGCGCCAGACGATGCGGGCTGGGCTCGGCAAGCTTCCGCCAGCCCGTCGAGTGGACGAAAACGCTTGGAGGAGCGCCGAAATGGACCCGCACTATCTCTGCTTCAGTGCCACGACCGACAGCCCCGACACGATGAAGGTGATTCCCGCGCCAATGTTCATGCCCAGCACAACCCTCGGGCGACTGCGCAGCCATTGGGACAGTCTGGAGGCAAACACACTCATGAGCGCGAACCCCAAGGCCGTGAGGAACGCGAACCAGCAGCCATAGACCAGCATCTGCATCGTGACCGACCCGCGAAGCGGGTCCACGAACTGCGGAAGGAAGGCCAGCACGAAAAGTCCGGGTTTGGGGTTCAGCGCGGCCGACAAAAAACCGGTGGAGAAGATGGTGCGCAAAGGCTGCCTGGCGGCGGGCGTGAAGCTGATGAGACTGCGCGAGCGCAGCACCTTGACACCCAGCCAGATCAGATACCCCGCGCCCACGAGCTTGACCAGCCAGAACGCCACTGCCGAGGTCTGCATGAGAAGCGTGAGACCGAAGGTCGCTGCTGCGACGTGAAACAGGATGCCTGCCCCTGACGAGAGGCCAGAAACCAGTGCTGCTGTTCTGCCCTGACTGAGGCCTCTGCCGATGGCAAGGATGTTGTCGGGGCCCGGGGACAGCACGAGCAGGACGCAT
Organism: Burkholderiaceae bacterium; assembly: GCA_044348035.1. Classification (GTDB taxonomy): domain Bacteria; phylum Pseudomonadota; class Gammaproteobacteria; order Burkholderiales; family Burkholderiaceae_C; genus CAISIP01. Next base: position 2,966 of record JBIKTP010000267.1, on the reverse strand, counting down.
GCTGCGGTGTAGGGGAGCCAGATTTCTAGTGGGAACATGGGGGGTGTCCTTTGAGGTCCAGCGCAAAGTTCAGTCGTTGTCTGTCGGCTGCAACGCCATGTCTGGCCGCGGTCTTGACATTGGCAACGAGGGGCTCAGTCGCTTTGCGATGGGGATCCAGATTCGTATGCACCCATGTAGTAGAAGACGAACAGCGGCGGGAAAAGCAACACCAATACAAACCATGTCCATTTCCCGTGCTTTGCTGCGTTTGTCAGTGCCTTGATGTAAGCAAAGAGGCCGATCACCGGCAAAAGAATCAAAAGCAACAGAAAAAGCGTTTCCATATCTTCAGAGTGAATCTGGTGGTTGCGCGCGGCCTACCCTTCGAGCTAAGCGGGCGACGACGGCAGGACACCAAGCCCCTGCCAGCAAAAATGTACCGAATCCCTCCGCCCCGGGCTTGGTGGCCTGTCCTTGGAGCTCCGCTTGAGCGAGGGGTTGAGCGCCCGCGCGCGCATAGTGCATAGCAGAGCCGAACTTCTAGTAGTTGAACATGCGGTCGTGCTCGAGCGAGAGCCTGATGAGTACGTTTGGCATGGCGAACTCAGCAGGTTTGCCTGCAAGGTCGGCTTCGGATACGCCTCGGCTCTTGGCAGACATGCCCGACACATAGAAGCGAGCGCTTCCAGCAACCAATGCATCGAAGTGCTCACGCAGACGACCAGTGCCCAGGCCAGCAAGTGAGTCGATTACCGACTCTCGAATGAGTTGAGCCGCGTCGCCTGCAAGGAACAGTGAGACGGAGTGACCTTCATCGACGGCGGCCTTGGCAACTAGGAAGGCCAAAGTGGCGCGCGTTGGGTTCTCGGGACCGTGCGTGACGTGTACGAGTATCTTGGCCATCGGAGCGCTCCTTTGTCTTGTTGATGAGGACGGACAAAAAACCAGGGGTCAGGCCGCATTCTGTGGCCGCGCGCGAGACTCCATGAAAGGGCTCGCCAGCCCCTTGCAATGCATAGGCACGGAATGAATCGCCTCCAGCCATGGCATTGCAGACTCCCCCCAGATCTGGGTAAGGGGTGGGAGTTGTTCGCGCTGATCTATGCAGCCAAGGCGAAGGTTCAGAACCTTCGGCGCACCTTCAGCTTCTGTGGCGTACAACTGAGTTCCACACTCAGGACAGAACGCTTGCACTCGCTTGTTTCCGCTCTCTGCGACCTTGACGTAGTGCTTGGCATTGCCTGAGATCTTGACATTCTCTGCCGGGGTTGGGAGGACCGCTCGGAAAGGTGCACCAGAGAAGGTTTGGCAGTCCGCGCAGTGACACGCGAGAACTCGCTTGGGGTCGACGGTAGCGGTGAAGGAGATGGCGCCGCAGTGGCACTTGCCGGAGATGTGCATGATCGTGTGCAGGTGTGTGTGCGGCCTCAACGTTCGAGCCAAGCCGGACCCAACGGGAAGGCGCCAAGGGCCCGGACGCAGCAAATGTACCGCGTACCTGCGGCCGGGCGCTGGCGGCTTGCCGTTGGGCTCGGCTTGATCGAGGGGTCAGGCCCCACTGCGCGCGCTCACAGCCTTGCGCAATGCGGCCCTTGCCAACAGGCGCGTTGAATCCAGGGTGGGCAGCGGCGAGTTGTTGTCGTCAATGATGAGCGGAATTTCTGTGCATCCAAGAATGACGGCATCGCAGCCTTGATCCTTCAGGCCTTGGATCACCTGCTGGAAACGCAGGACAGTCGCAGGCCGGAGCACGCCGTAGACGAGTTCCTCCATGATGAGATGTCCGATCTCGTCGCGTTCTGCGTCGCTGGGGCGAACGCACTCCAGTCCATTCGCGCGCAGCTTCTCCGGGTACACCTCGCTTGAAATCAACCACTGGGTGCCCGTCAGACCGAGCTTTCGATAGCCACGCGCGGCTGCTTCCGAAGCGACCACCTCTGCAATGTGCAGCCAGGGACGTGGCGAAACAGGCTCTACAAGAGAGAAGGCCTGATGAATCGTGTTGTCTGGGCAAATCAGAAAGTCTGCTCCCGCCGCCGCGAGCTTCCTGGCCGAGTCGAGCATCAAGTCGGCAACGCCCTGCAGGTTCTTCTCGTCCAGGCACCTGACGTAATCGGCCGAGGATGCTGAATGGAGCGAAACCTCAGGGTGCGCGTGCGGCCCAAGCATCGCCGAACCTTCAGCGCAGATCGTGCGGTAGCAAAGAGCGGCACCTTCGGCAGAGCATGCGACGATACCGATGTGGGCTGGGAGAGGCATGTTGTGTCGGGCCCAACGCCGAAGCTAAACGGCGGCCCGCTTGCGGGCCGGCCGCTTTGAGCGACCAGTTATCCGCGCCGTTTGCTCGGTCAGCGCCAGAAGTCCGAGAAGCGCCTCATTCACCGCCTGGCCCGTAGGAAAAGACTTCGCAACCTTTTCGTCCAGCAGCACAAGGTTACTTCCCTTGGATACCCGTTCGAAGTATTTGCCGCGAACGCCCTTGCCCAAATCTTCGCGCCGATATTCGGGCCGTATTTCGTCTTTAGCTTTGCTCATATATACCTCGCTCATGTCGAGTTGCCCTACGGGCGCTGATGATTCGGATTGCTCGGCCCCGCTCTGCGTGCACCACCGCAAGCAATCGGCCAGACTGCGAGAAACCAAACGTCAGGAGCCGTTGCTCCCCAACAGAATGATCAGGGTCGTCGAAAGTGTATGCCAGAGGGTCCAAGAATACAGATGCTGCCTCTTCAAATGGCACGCCGTGCTTGCGAACGTTCGTCGCCGCCTTGACCTCATCCCATTCAAATCGTTGCGTCACGGGTACCCCGATGCGAGCAGAGAACGCCCGAGACAAGCGGCGCCGAAGGCGTCCGGCTTGGGCGACCAGTTCGACCGCAACTCAGGCGACTTCCGCATGAAACTTGACGCCTAGAGCTTTGGCGACTTTGAGAACCGTTGCAAAACTCGGGTTGCCATGTTCCCCCAAAGCTTTGTACAGGCTT
>JBIKTP010000266.1:0-4670 GCA_044348035.1 Burkholderiaceae bacterium | reverse complement strand
TTTCGTGGCTCAGTGTGGCAACGAATCGGCTCTTGAGTTCGTTGAGGGCCTCGGCCTTCTCCTTGGCAATGCGCAGGTCCTCCTCCAGTTTGCGGCGTGCCACGAACTGGCCGAGCTGGTTGCCCAGCACCGCGCACATCTGCAGCAAGGCCGAGTCGCGCAGCTCGCCATCGGTGCTGGTGCCGAAAAACTCGCATACCCCCCACAGCGCGCCATCCACCAGCACAGGGAACGCGAACGCGTCATGCAGGCCGGCGCGCCCGGCTGCCTGTGCGCGCGGATAATTTGTCGCCTGCGCCAGGTCCGGAATCGATTCGGGCCGCATCGTCTGCCACACCCTGCCCGGCAATCCTTCGCCGCGGGCAAAGCGCAGCGCGTGGCTCGCCTGGGAGAAACCCGCCATGTTCCAGGCGGGGCTCTCCCACGCAAAAGACAGCGTCAATGCGTCGTTCGATACGATCCAGACCTGCCCCAGCGCCAACCCCAGCGTGCTGCCGATCAAGCGAATGACCGCTTCGATGCCCGCGTCCAGCGTGGATGCCTGGAGCAGCAGGCCCGAGATGTCCAACTGCAACTGCTGGTAGATCTGCGTGAGGACTTCGGCAGAAATGTCGCGCTCTATCGCCATGTAGTGGGTGATATGGCCGTCGTCGCCCAGTATGGGCTGCGCTTCAATGGCGATCCAGTAGGCGCCCCCATCCTTGCGGTAGTTGAGGATCTTCTCGCGAAAACCCTCGCCGCGGCGCAACCGTTCGCGGATGCGCCCAACGACCGTGGCATCCGTTCCCGGACCCTGCAGGAACTCCCCTGGACTGCGTCCAAGTACCTCGCCCAATTCGTAACCGGTGATGTGCGTGAACGCCGCGTTGACCCACTCGATGTGGCCCTCGGGATCGGTCAGGACCACCGCGTTGTCGGTTCGCGCCGCGATCAGGGCCAGTTTGCGCGCCTCGGCTTCCTGCTCGCGCAGTTGCTCCAGCGCTGCGCGCAGTTGGGTGCTCTGGTCCTGCAGCAGCCGGGCGAGCTGCTTGCCTTCCGCAACCGAGCGTTGGCTCGATTGCAGCACCTGCAAATGGTCCATGACCGGGTCGTGCGGTGCAAAATCCTGGAAGCGAAGCCCCCGGGACGCGATTTCGGCCGGATCCGTGATCCAGGGCGAGCCGAGAAAAATCAGCGCTGTCGGCGTCCCGTGGCGTATGAATTCGCCGCGCATCTTCAAGCCGCTGGCCAAATGCTCGAGCAGGACAAACTGTCCGCTCGCGGCGAGGAGCGCACCGTATTCGATCTGGACCTGCGGCGTAAGCACGCGGAACAGCGCTCCAAGGGCTGCTTGCGGGAGCACGTCGGGGCAGATGCGGCGCAGCGAAGCGCCCGCCTGCAGAACGCACAGGGACCTGTCCACGGCGATGTGAAACGGAAACGCAGCGGCGAACTGCGCCGGCTCCAACCCGATCTCCCGATCTGCCGCGCTCACTTCAGCTCCCATTGCACAAAGCGATATCGCAGGGACCCGGGTTCCCCTGCTTCTAGACCGGCGCAGACCACGTGACCTCGAACACATCGTGGTCTGCGCCGGATTCGCGTGATTCGACCATCCGTGCGTTCACCGGCGTGCCGAAGCGCTTGCCCAGCCCTTTGAGCAGACCAAGCACGAAAGGCGCCATCCCACTGCGATGCGTGTAGTAGTGCAGATTCAGTGAACTCGAACTCACCTCGGTGCAGGCAAAGCGGGGCGGCTTGAGATCGGGAAATATCATCGCGACGCGGCCATGGAAGCTGGGCAAGTTGGCAAGGAACTCCGGCAGGCTGCTGCCCGCGGCGCTCAGCAGGGCGCCATAACCGTCTGCGGCTGTGCAGGTGATCCAGTGCTCGCCGAAGAGCACCAGCACGTCCTCGCCGCTTGCGCCCAGGGTTTCGGCTGCTGCCGCCACGAGCCGGTAGGTGAGGTCATCCGGATACGCCTCGTTGGTGAAGAACATGACCTCTGTCACCCCGGCCAGCGCTTTGATCCGCTCCCATGTGTCCGCGCCATGGTGCTGGCAGACCATGTCCTCAACCGCCTTGTTCACCATGCCGTACATCGTGTGACTTCCTCCTCTACCTTGCGTTGACTGTAAACCCGTCTTGCCCGCGGCGCATCAAGAAACGAAAAAATTTCCAGGCCAGGACACACGGTACGGCCATGGCCGAACTATCTTGAAAGACGCGCAGTTGACCTTGCCCGTTCTGCTCGTCCCCAACGGGGAGGGTGAAGCAACCGCCACGCTCGGCGCCGTGCGGGCCCAACTGGTCTGCGAGCCACGCGGCAATGGGCCAGCAGCATCCGGATTCGAAGCGGTCTTGCCATGTCCGTGAAAGAGTGCGCCAAGTTCCCGGGAGTGTTCAAGTCCAAGTTCAGGTGTGCGGTTGCGCGTCGGGCTGACGTGCTGGTCGAGGCGCCGACAGCGGACGCGCACAGGCGCTGAGCAGGCCGGCTGCTTGTGGCGCCAGCGGGGCAGGGTGCGCTTATTCCTGCGCCGCCGGCGTCTCCCCAAGCCTTGCAGCGAGCAGGTCGGCTGCCAGCGGAAAGTCGCCAGCCTTGATGGAGTCGTCAAACAGGACCAGCAGCTCACCCAGAAGCTCGCCAATGAGCGACGCGTTGGATTGGTAACAGGACCTGGCGTACTGATGGCGCTTTTGCAGCAGGGCCAGCAACTCCTGCGCCGGCAGGCAGGCGTCGGCACTACGGGCTGCGTCTGTGGCTGCAGGTGGCGAGCTGCCGACACCAAAGGGCAGTTCAACCCAAAAAAGACTTCCGAGGCCGGGCTCGGAACTGAAACCGATCTTCCCCGCCATCAGTTCCACCAGCCGCCGACACAGCCCCAGCCCCAATCCCAGGCCACCGTACTTGCGCGTGCTGCTGCTGTCTCCTTGCAGGAAGAACTTGAACATGCGGTTCGCCTGCTCTGGCGCAATCCCGACGCCTTGATCCTGAACCTCGAAACGCAGGACCACGACGGTCGCCGACGCCTCCTTTTCAAAGATGCGAAGCACCACCGGCCCGGTGCTCGAAAACTTGATCGCGTTGTCGACGAGTTGGACAAGAACCTGCGTGACGCGATGTCCGTCCCCGTGCAGACGCCGGGAGAGGCTCACGTGAACTTCGCGCTTGAACTCGAGCATCTTGGACCGTGCGGCATGGCCGGTTTGGGCGTCGACCTTTTCCAGGATCGCCGGCAGCTCAAAATCCGCCTCGGCAATTCGCAGCTGATCGGACTCTGCCATTGCGGTATCCAGCAGGCTCTCTATGAGGCGGAGCAGTTCCTGTGCAGAGTGTCCCAGCCGGTTCAGTCGTTCCACGCTTTTGGGGCTGGCGTCACGCTTCAGCAGGCCGGCAAACCCGATGATGTGGTTGAGCGGCGTGCGCAGTTCGTGGCTCATGTTGGCGAGCAGTGCACTCTTGGCCCGGTTGGCCTGTTCGGCAAGGTCGCGTGCGACTGCGAGGTCCCGCGTCCTTTCGAGGACCTGCGCCTCCAACTCGTCATGGTGCCTTGCCAAGGCGGCGTGCGCCTTTTTCAGCGCTTCTTCCTGGAGCTTTCTTTCGGTGATGTCACGCGTCACGCCTACCAGGTGCTTGAACGTGCCGTCTGCGTTGAACACCGGATAAGAGAAGACTTCGCCCCAATACGCTGAGCCATCCTTGCGCCAGTACTGCATGTCACCCCAAAAGGATTCCGGCTTCCGGCCGCTGGCCAGGGCCTCGTGCAAACCCAGGAAGTACCGGGTGGAAATGGCAAGAGACTCGGGGCAGAGGATGTCGACCACCGGCTGGGCCATCGCCTCTGCCGGGGTGTAGCCGCGGGCCCTTTCAACGGAGGGGCTGATGTAGGTGATCGCACCGTCCAGCGACATGGTCCATACGACGTCGTTGGTATTCTCGGCGAGCAGCCGATAGCGGTCTTCGATGGCCTGGACGGCGGTATCGGTTCCATCGGGCGTGCGTGGGCTGACCGGCGTTCGCATGCGGGTGCCCTCATGGTCTGGCGCGTTGTCGGTCATGGAAGATCGCGTTGGTTCGGGTAGTTGATCAGACAGAAATCAGTGTTCTCGCGTGGAAGCGCTCCGCCCCGCCCGACGCCGCTCCCTGAAGCTGGCCGTCTGGTCACTGGTGGTCACGCTGCGGATCCTCGGCTACAAGATGCTGCCGTACATCGAAAGCACATGACCCCTGCAGCGCTTTTGCCATGTGGCCTCGCCATCACCCGCACGCCTGCAGCCGCCCCGCCTCCACCTGGTACGCCGCCGGTGTGTCGATCTGCCGGTTGGCCTCGACGATGCTGGCGACCAGCTGGCGCACGTGTCCGGCCACCACCCCCTGCACATGGCGCGACACGCTGCGGTCGGCCAGTGCCATGGACTCGTAGACCAGTGGCGGGGCGAGGTCCTGGCGCAGCTGGTTGGCCAGCAGCGAAGCGCCGGCGCGCATGTAGTTGCGCCAGATCGACACATGCTCGCGCTCGTGGGCTTCCACCACGCCGCGCCGGCAGGCGTTGCCGATATCGCGCGCAAGGTACACCCGGAAGTTCTCGTAGCCCAGCGTGATGCGGACTGCGGGTGCCGCACAGACCTTTCCGCTCGGCGCCGTCAGGGTGCGCGCCGAGATCTGCATCTGGGTCGAAACCTCGGCATGG
>JBIKTP010000265.1:0-4676 GCA_044348035.1 Burkholderiaceae bacterium | reverse complement strand
CAGGTCGCCAACATGTCCACTGTCTGGACCGTCACCTATACCCGGCCATCCCGCTACAACTGGATGCTGCAGTTCTACTTGCGATTGCACGGTCTTGCGCTGAGTTGGGTGGGCACGGGGCGGATGATATTCAGCCTGAACTACACCGACGAGGACTTCCTGGAGGTGTGCAACCGTTTTGTCGCGGCCACGCTCGAGATGCAATCGGATGGCTGGTGGGATGCGCCTGCCCGCGTATCCAACCGGGGAATCCGGCGCGGCATCCTCAAGGAGGCACTGCTGCACCGGACATGATCTCTGCCTACCCGTGGCGGACGTGGTGCATCGGGTCCATCATTTCGCCCCGCATGAGGTGCAAGGGCGCGCGGTAATACAGCAGGACATCGTGAAACGGGTCCGTCAGGATCTTGGTGACCCACACGACGGCAACACGCGAACCCTGTTGAATCGTCAATTGGGCCGCGCGAAAGAGAAGGCCTGCCACGCCCAGCGCCAGCCAGCATGCGCCGACATTGCGAACATACCCCTCCCAATCCGACGGGGTCTGCAGCAGCCCGAATACGGTCGGGCTCCACCAGACCAGCAGGGGTGAGCCTGCCCACAGCCCCATCAAGACGACTTTTCTGCGCAGGTTGTATCCGACCTTGATGTCCTCCTTGAACGCATGCGTGGCCTGGTTGACCACGTCGTAGTCGTGGGGCTCGAAAAAGAAGTGGCCCGCCTGGCGGGTCGTCATGGAAACCAGCCAGGCGATCAATGCAGCGACCACGGGGTCGATGAATAGCCAGAAATACGCAAGAAGGAAGCTGAGCGCGCTGACAAGATGCAATGCCTGGTTGACGCGATTGTGGTGGTAGTAGCGGTGGTCGTCCCAGCGCTGGGTCTTGAGCTCTTGGAGAAAGTCTTGCATGCCGGATCCTTGTCTTGGATGTGGAGGAAGTCGGGCCAACGTCGAGGCTGGGGCACAACCCGCGCTTCGCACGTGGCCCGATGGTGACTGTCGCAAATGAAACTGTTGTGACGGCTGCCGACACAGCGGCTGTCATGAAACTGTTGCGTAGCGCGCCGACGATAAGGCCCCATGACATGCAACCTGACACCTCCGGCTGACGGCGAAGGCCGCTCCCAGGACTTCCGTGGCCTGCGCATCGCGATGGTCACCGAAACCTACCCGCCAGAAGTCAATGGCGTGGCCAATACGGTCTGTCGGGTGGTCATGGGGTTGCGCGGGCGGGGCCATGCCGTGCAACTGATCCGGCCTCGGCAACCGACCGTCGATACCGGAACATCGGAAGGGGATGGCGAAACGGTGCTCACCGGCGGCATCGCCCTGCCGATGTACGGCCACTTGCGCATGGGGCTGCCCCATCACCGGCTGCTTCGCGCCCTTTGGCGTCAACAACGGCCAGACGTCGTGCATATTGCCACCGAGGGGCCCCTCGGATGGTCTGCGCTGCGCGTCGCCCGCCAGCTGGGCTTGCCTGTGTGCGCCGATTTCAGGACCAACTTTCAGGCGTACAGCCGCTTTTACGGTGCAGGATGGCTGCGCCGCCCCATCATGGCTTATCTGCGCCGCTTCCACAACGGCTGCCATAGCACCATGGTACCGACCGATACGCTGCGCACCCAGCTCTCGCGCGAGGGATTCGGCGCACTGTCGGTCGTCGCCCGGGGTGTGGACACAGAGCTGTTTTCGCCGGCGCGGCGGGATCGCGCGCTACGCGCCAGCTGGAACGCCGGCGACGATGATGTCGTCGTACTGCATGTCGGCCGTCTGGCGGCGGAAAAGAACCTCTCCGTGCTGGCCACGGCATTTCGTGGGCTGCAGGAGGTCTGCCCCAGGGTGCGGTTGGTCGTCGTCGGAGATGGTCCTGCACGGCAGGCCCTGCAGTCCCAATGCCCTGCTGCCGTATTTGCCGGCTTTCGCACCGGCGATGCCCTCGCCGCGCATTACGCCTCGAGCGACATCTTCCTGTTCCCCAGCCTGACCGAGACCTATGGGAACGTGACACCGGAAGCCATGGCCAGCGGCCTGGCTGTGGTGGCCTTTGACGATGCGGCCGCCGGGCAGCTGATCACGCACGGCCAAAGCGGACTGCTGGTGCCCAAAGGCCGGGCCGAAGATTTTCCGGCGGCTGCCATCCAACTGGCGCACGACCAGGATCTTCGAAGGCGCCTGGGCCAGATGGCACGTGAACGGGTTGAGCGGCTGGGGTGGGCAAGCGTCATTCGCCACGTCGAGGATGTGTATGGGCTCACGACCGCGCGGGCCAGTCACCGGGCATTCGACCACGGACTGACCGAGGTTGGCCGGATCTGAGGGGGGTCCGCAAGGGTCGACCGGTCGTCGTCGAAGGGCGCTGTCATCGGATTGTCACCCAATGGCCCTAAAGTCCAGGGCTTTCGACCTGCAGGAACCCTGACGTGAACTCTGGCGACGACGATCTGGTGCTGCGCATTCGCCGTGAGCTTGCCGACGGCTACGACGAGGAACTGGAACTCGAGCTCGAGGACCACAATGTCGATGCGCTGGAGAGCAGCTCGCTCGACCCCGCGTCGGAGGCCTACCGGGAACAACGTCGGCGCTATTTCCGGGAGCTGTTCCGCATGCAGGGGGAACTGGTCAAGCTCCAGGACTGGGTGGTACGGACCGGCCACAAGGTGGTGATCCTGTTCGAGGGCCGCGATGCAGCCGGCAAGGGTGGCGTGATCAAGCGCATCACGCAGCGCCTCAATCCGCGCGTGTGCCGTGTGGCGGCACTGCCGGCACCCAACGAACGGGAACGCACGCAGTGGTACTTCCAGCGCTATGTGTCGCACCTTCCGGCGGCGGGGGAAATCGTGCTTTTCGACCGCAGCTGGTACAACCGGGCCGGCGTTGAACGCGTCATGGGCTTCTGTACCGACGAACAGTACGAGGAGTTCTTTCGTACGGTCCCGGAGTTCGAGCGCATGCTGGTGCGTTCCGGCATTCAGCTGATCAAGTACTGGTTCTCGATTTCCGACGAAGAGCAGCACCTGCGCTTCCTGGGCCGCATCCATGACCCGCTCAAGCAATGGAAGCTGAGCCCGATGGATCTGGAATCGCGCCGTCGCTGGGAGGAGTACACCCGGGCCAAGGAAATCATGTTCGAGCGCACCCACATTGCCGAGGCGCCCTGGTGGGTGGTGCAGGCCGTCGACAAGAAGCGGGCCCGCCTGAACTGCATCCACCACCTGCTGGGCCAGATGCACTACGAGGAGGTCGTGCACCCGGCCGTGGTGCTTCCGCCCCGGGAGCGCCATGAGGACTACACCCGGCGGCCCGTGCCGCCCGAGCTTATCGTGCCGGAAGTGTTTTGAGCGCGATCGCAGCCCCGGAACGCAAACGCACGGCCGGCGGGTGCTATGCTGCCAAAAACAGCCAGCTCCCACCCATGCAACACGGAACGCGCCTTGCCGCCGTCGACCTCGGCTCCAACAGCTTTCGCCTTGAAATCGTCCGTTTCGACCATGGCCAGTTCGAACGCACCGAGTACCTCAAGGAAACCATCCGCCAGGGGGGTGCGCTGGATGCCGAGCGCAACCTGAGCAACGAGGCCATGCAGCGCGGCTGGGACTGCCTTGCCCGATTTGGCGAGCGGCTTGCCGGTTTCCAGCGCCAGCAGGTGCGCGCCGTGGCCACCCAGACACTGCGAGAGGCACGCAACCGCGACGCGTTCCTGTCCCGCGCCAATGAAATCCTCGGTTTTCCGATCGACGTCATCTCCGGGCGTGAAGAAGCACGCCTGATCTACCTCGGTGTGGCCAAGATGCTGCCGCAAACCGCCGAGCGCCGCCTGGTGGCCGACATCGGCGGGCGCTCGACCGAACTGATCCTCGGCCACGGGTTCGAGCCGCAGACCATGGAGTCCTACCGTGTGGGCAGCATCGCCTGGTCGACCCGGTATTTCCCCGAGGGCCAGTTCACCGCGAAAGCCTTCCAGATGGCCGAGATCGCCGCGAAGGCAGTTCTCGACGAGGCCTTTGACGCCTACCGCAGGGATCGCTGGGACATGGCCTATGGCTCGGCAGGCACGATCGGCGCCGTTGGCGATGTGCTGGCCGCCGCGGGCTGGCCGGCAGCCTCCGTCAGCCAGGCCGGGCTCGACTGGCTGCTGGCGCGGCTGCTGGAGGCGCAAAGCGCCGATCGTCTTCGACTGCCCGGCATGAAGGAGGATCGGCGCGCGGTGATCGGCGGGGGCGTGAGCATCCTGCGCGCCATCTTCGATCTGCTGCAGATCGACGAGATGCAGGCTGCCACCGGCGGACTTCGTCATGGGCTTTTGTGCGATCTGGTTGGCGGCGACAACGATACCCAGGACGTGCGCTCAGCCTCCGTCCAGCGCCTGGCCACCAAGTTCAATGTCGACGCCGTGCATGGCCAGCGCGTGGGGCGTGTGGCGGTCAGCCTTTTCCGCCAGCTCGACCGCCATGCGGCCTCGGGGCGGCCCGGCCCGGACGAGGGGCGGACAACCCGCAAGCTGCAGTGGGCCGCCCAACTGCATGAAATCGGCACACCCATCTCGCACAGCGATTACCACAAGCACGGCGCCTACATCCTGGACAACGCGGACGCCATGGGTTTCTCGCAGGCCGAGCTGCACCGCCTGAGCCTGCTGGTGCTGGGGCAACGCGGCAAGCTGCGCAAGCTCGAA
>JBIKTP010000264.1:0-4679 GCA_044348035.1 Burkholderiaceae bacterium | reverse complement strand
GTTCACCGGCACCTTCGCGGCCACCGCCATCCTGGCCGCGCTGGAGGTGCGCAACCGCACCGGCCAGGGCCAGCAGATCGACATGGCGCTGCTCGATGTGGGCATGGCCATCCTGGCCAACCAGGCCAGCGGCTTCCTCAACACCGGCAAGGTGCCGCAGCGCCAGGGCAACAGCCACCCCAGCCTGGCGCCCTACCAGGACTTCCCCACCCAGGACGGGTCGATGCTGCTGGCCATCGGCAATGACGGCCAGTTCAGCCGCTTCTGCCAGGCGGCCGGCAGGCCCGAATGGAGCCAGGACCTGCGCTTCAAGGGCATGGCCGCGCGCGTGCGCAACCGCGAGGCCCTGGTGGCGCTGATGGAGCAGGTCACCCGGACCCGCACCACCGCCCAGTGGATCACCTTGCTGGAGGACAAGGCCGTGCCCTGCGGCCCGATCAACCATCTTGGCCAGGCTTTTGCCGACCCGCAGGTGCAGGCGCGCCAGCTGATCGTCGAGCAGCCGCGCGCACCGCACCTGGTGGCGCAGGACGGTATTGCCTCGGTGCGCGGCGTGGCCAGCCCGATGCGGCTGGTGGACACCCCGCCGGTGCTGCGCCGGCCGCCGCCGGCGCTGGGGGAGCATACCGACGATGTGCTGGGTGAACTGGGCCTGGATGCGGCGGCGATTGCGGCACTGCGTGCGGGCGGCGTTGTTTGAGCGTGCGCTAACTTTCGCTGAGCGGGTTGTGGCGTGGTGTTGTCCGGCCTGCTTGCCATAATGCCGGCATGACTGTCCGCCAGCAGCTCGACCAGCGCCTGATCCTGTGGCTGTCGCTGGCGCAGCTGATCACCTGGGGCAGCGTGTTCTACACCTTTGCCCTGCTGGTGGAGCCGGTGGAGCGCGAACTGGGCCTGCACCGGGCACAGACCGCGCTGGCCTTCAGCCTGGCGCTGCTGGTCGAGGGTTTCTGTGCCCTGCGCATCGGCCGCTGGATCGACCGGGGCCATGAACGCCGGGTGATGACCGGGGGGTCGCTGCTGGTGGGCGCCTGTCTGGTGCTGCATGGCTTCGTCGACAGCCTGTGGAGTTTCTATGCCGTGTGGGCCTTGCTGGGGGCAGGCATGTCGGCCACCCTGTACGCGCCGGTGTTCGCCGTCGTCACGCGGCGCTTTCCGGACAACTTCCGCCGCGGCATCATCACCATGACCTTTCTGGGCGGGTTGGCCAGCACGGTGTTCATCCCGCTCTCGGCCTGGCTGATCGCCCAGCTGGGCTGGCGCCCGGCCCTGTGGTGCCTGGCAGCCCTGCAACTGCTGGTCTGTGCGCCGCTGCACGCAATACTGTTGCGCCATGCGCCGGCCGGGCATCGCGCTGCGGCGGCCCAGCGCCGGGCGGCTGATTTCACCCGGCACCTGCGCAGCGCGCCCTTCCTGCTGATCGGCGTGTTCGTGGTGCTGGTGATGGGGGTGACGGCTGCGCTGCCAGCCCACATGGTGAGTCTTTTGCGTGAGAACGGCTTGTCGGAGGCCTGGGCCGTCCTGGTTCCGGCCAGCATCGGGCTGGTGCAGGTGTTCGGCCGGGCCCTGATGTATTTCTTCGAGCATCGCGTGGATGTGCATGTGTCCAACCGCGTGATTCCCTGCTTTTTGCCGCTGGGGCTGGCGGCCTTGTTGCTGGCTCCCTGGGTCGGGGCTGCCGGCACCGGATGGGCGCTGGCGATGGTGCTGCTGTTCGTGGTGTTCTACGGCATGGGCAACGGCATGGTCACCATCGTCAAGGGCACCGTGATCGCGCAGTATGTCGACCGCGACCATGTGGCCAGCCTCAATGGCGCGCTCGGGGTCCCCATGGCGCTGGCCCGGGCCGCAGCTCCGCTGATGCTGGGTGTGTTGTGGAGCCGGGAGTCCGGTTACGGCCCGGGTCTGGTGGTCCTGCTGGGCCTGAGCATCGTCGCGGTGCTTGCCTTGCTGCTGGCCCAGCGCTTGGCAAGGCCCGGTGCACCGAGCCTCAGCGGTTGAGTTCCGGCGGGGTGGTCGCCACGGTCACGGGCCGGGCTGCTGGCAGAGGCTGTGCCGGAGCACGGGATTGCGCGTCCGGGCCGCTGAGCCGGTTGCCCTCCACGGTGACCCGCGCACCGATGCTGGCCGGGCTGGCCTGCTCCAGCGTGCGCAGGCTGCCGTCTTCCATGCGCACCTGTACCTGGTAGACGGTTTCCTTCTTCATGTTTTTTTCGATGGCGTTGCCGGCAAGACCACCGCCGACGGCGCCAAGCACGGTGGCCAGCGTGCGACCCGACCCTTTGCCGATCTGGTTGCCCACCACTGCGCCCAGCACACCCCCAGCGACCACGCCGACACCGGAGCCCTCCCGGGCATTGCGCTGGATGGGGGTGACGGCCTCGACCGTGCCGCAGTCGCTGCAGACCACCCGCGGCGCGGTCTGGACGGGCTGGCTCACCAGGACGCCGTAGTCGGTGACGACGGAGGGCGCGCCGCCGCTGCCGCTGTTGTTCGCCACCTGCACGGGGGCAGGGGCTGGTGCCGGGGCTGCGACTGGCGCCGGTGCTGCCGCAACCGGTGCGGGGGCGGGCGCGGGGCTGGGCGCGGCAACCGGGTGGGGCGCCGGTTTCGCGGCGGCCGGCCGGGGGGTCGCCGTGGAAGTGGTCTTCGCAGCGGGTGCCACCAGGTTTTCACGGGCATCCAGCGATTCGGGCGCAGCCACCCGGGTGCTGGCAGCAGCCACCTCGGCCAGGGGCGGGGTGCCGATCGCAGCCAGCGCCGCATGGCCGTCCAGCGGGCGTGTCTGCACGTGGACCAGGCTGGCGCCCAGCGCGACCACGGCCATGCCGAGCACGCCGACGGCGGCCCACAGTGGCTTGGTGTTCATCGCCCCAGCGGGCAGGGCATTCACAGGGGCATTCATGGCGTGTTCCTTTGTGTTCGTTCAACCGTCTGCATTCAACGGCTGATGGGCGCAAAGGTAATCAAGACATGTTGCAATCCATGTGCTTCTTTGTAACGGCCGGTAATGCGCGGCGCATCGGACGCCACATTTGCGAACTATGTCACACCGCTGACGCGGCGGTGCTCAGGCGCTGGCGCGAACCGGCAACACCCAGTTCGGGCGCACGTAGTGGCAGGTGTAGCCGTTGGGAATGCGCTCCAGGTAGTCCTGGTGCTCGGGCTCGGCCTGCCAGAAGTCGCCTGCCGGGGCCAGTTCCGTCACCACCTTGCCGGGCCACAGGCCCGACGCGTTCACGTCGGCGATCGTGTCCAGGGCCACCTGCTTCTGGGCTTCCGACAGATAGTAGATGCCGGAGCGGTAGGCCGTGCCGCGGTCATTGCCCTGGCGGTTGGGCGTGGTCGGGTCGTGGATCTGGAAAAAGAACTCCAGCAGCTTGCGGTAGCTCAGCACCGCCGGATCGAAGAAGATCTCGATGCCTTCGGCATGGGTGCCGTGGTGGCGGTAGGTGGCGTTGGGCACATCCCCGCCGGTGTAACCGACGCGTGTGCGCTGCACACCGGGCATCCTGCGGATCAGGTCCTGCATGCCCCAGAAACATCCCCCTGCCAGTACGGCGCGTTCAAGTTTGGCCATGGTGATTCCGACTCCTTGCAATATGGTCCGCCCGGCGCAGGGCCCCCTGCGGCGGCAGTCCCGCAGTGTCGCGCAAATTCGTGGCGTGCGGGTGGGCAGGGCGCAATGGGCAGGCTGCGCGCTGGCGTATCGCGGTGCCCGTGCCGGGGTGCCCTACCCGAAGCGGCGGATACCGGTCACCGGATCGTCGTGCCGCGCCCGGCCCTGCGCCCGCTCTGCGACGGGAATGGTCGCGCCGGAGCGCGCAAACAGGGGCAGCGTGCCCAGCGGCGCGGGTACGGTGTGGGCGCTCCCCGCCTCGAAGCGCTGGCCGCTGGCAAAGTCGTACCAGGCGGCGGGCCCCTTCGGAAGGTAGACCGTGCGGTGGGAGGCGCCGGCCTCCAGCACGGGCGCCACCAGCAGGGCATCGCCGAGCATGAAGTCGTCGCAGTCGGCGAAGCAGGCCTCGTCCTCGGGGAAGTCGTAGAACGTGGGCCGGATGATGGGCGCATGGTGCCGGTGCGCGCGCTCGAACAGCGACCACAGGTAGGGCATCAGCAGGTAGCGCAGCCGGATGGCCGCTGCCACATGCGGGGTCACCTCCGGATGCAGCCAGGGCACGTTGGTGGTGCCGTCGGCCTTCCAGGAGTTCATGACCATGCGCGGGTTCAGGCAGCAGGCCTGCACCCAGCGCACGAACAGCTCCGGGCCGGGGCTGGGGCCGGCAAAACCGCCCACATCATGGCCGACGTTGAACATCCCCGACAGGCTCATCTGCAGCCCGGTGCGCAGGTTCCAGCGCACGGTGTCCCAGCTGGTGGTGTTGTCTCCGGTCCAGGTCTGGGCGTAGCGCTGCAGGCCGGGCGGGCCGCCGCGGGTCACCGAGAACACCGGCTCGGCGCTGCCAGGGGCATGCGCACGCTGCGCTTCGAAGCTGGCACGGGTCATCAGCAGGCCGTGCAGCGGGCGCGAGCGGTGCATCGGCAGCGCCTGACCGAAACCGTGGCAGCGCGCGTCGTCGTCCATGACGGCGTACTCGTTGTTGTCGTTCCAGCCGGCATCGATGCCGAAATCCAGGACCTGGTCCTTCAGGCTCTTCTGCCACCACGCGACCACCGCC
>JBIKTP010000263.1:0-4688 GCA_044348035.1 Burkholderiaceae bacterium | reverse complement strand
AGTACCGCATGCGGCTGCCCGGTATCGAACACCACCACCGTGCCGCGCTGCAGCGGGATGCGATGGCCTGCGTCGGGGAAATGCAGGTCCAGGCCCTTGTCCTCGCTGACGAACAGATTGCAGAAGGCGGCCCCACCGTACAGTTCGGCGTCCAGGTGGTAGCGCGCGCCCCGGCAGGCCATCAGGGCGATCCGGCCGTCGGCGAGGATGTCCGGCAGGCCGATGGCCTGGCCCCAGTCGTCCATCGCCTGCACGCACTGGCGGTACGCCGGCCAGCGCAGACGGGCGCGCGGCAGGTTGAGCGATTCCACGTCACCCGGCTCCAGCGCGAGCTGCTCCGCCATCTCGCGCTCCCAGTCGGCCAGCAGCCGGCGGGGCAGCGCGGGAATCGCCACCGTGCCGCTCAGCACCGTGGCGCCGACGCTGCGGCTGCGGATTCCGTCACCGTCGGGGTAGTAGGCGACCAGCCGCCCGCAAGCTGTGGTGGGCGCTGGCGCAGGGATCATGGCCCCAGTGTAGGCAATTGCCCGACGCCGGCCGCTACAGTTGCACCATGCACATCGCCATCCTGACTTTCGACGGATTCAACGAACTCGACTCGATGATCGCCCTGGGCATCCTGAACCGGGTCAAGCTGCCGGGCTGGCGGGTCAGCCTGGCCTGCCCGACCGCGACCGTCACCTCGATGAACGGGGTCACCCTCCACGGGCAGTCCACACTGCAGGAGGCCAGCAGCGCGGACGCCGTCCTGTTCGGCAGCGGCGTGAAAACGCTGATGCTCTCGCAGGACCCGGCGCTGCTGGCGCAGCTGCGCTTCGACCCGGCGCGCCAGCTCATCGGCGCGCAGTGTTCCGGCACGCTGATGCTGGCCCGGCTGGGGCTGCTGGGCAACATTCCGGCCTGCACCGACCTGACCACCCGCCCTTGGGTACAGGAGTCGGGCGTGCAGGTACTGAACCAGCCGTTTTTCGCGCAAGGCAATGTGGCCACGGCAGGTGGCTGCCTGTCGTCGCAGTATCTTGCGGCCTGGGTCATCGCGCGGCTGGCGGGTGCGGATGCCGCGCGGGCTGCGGTGCATTACGTTGCCCCGGTCGGGGAGAAGGACGACTATGTCGGGCGAGCCATGGCCAATGTCGCGCCCTACCTGCCAGAGTCCGATTGACTCCGTGAGGTAGGGCCCGCGCCAGCGTAGGCCGGATGCGTCGATCACCCATTTTCTTTCGGCATTCCCGTTCCAGACGGCGTCGGTCCGCGCCCTGTTGACCGAGGTCCTGCGCCAGCATGGAACCCGGCCCGCGTGAAACAACCCGCTGACCTGCCCGGGCCATTGCGTCCACCGGGCTGACCAGGCTGGCAGCCTCTCCGGATCTCAGGTCGCCCAGATCCGGGGCAACTGCGCGGGAAGCCCCCACAAGGCCTGGCGCCAGACGGCCCAGACCGCGCGCAGCAACTGCATGGCGGGCTCCACCAGGGGCGCCAGCACCCGTACCACCACCACCTGGGGCTGCGGGCTGGTGGCGCCTGCCTGGTTGGCCAGGGCATGCGCCTGCAGCACCGTTCGCGCGGACTCCAGAGCGGTCTGGATGCGCTCGCGCCCGATCGGGCTGCCCGCGCAGAAGAAAAACGTCGCCAGGCATTTCTGGCCGGACAGTGCGAGCGGGCTGTTCAGCAGCAGCGCGTCGGCGGCGTCGATGCGGCCGCGTTCCAGCCAGACATCGGGCATCTCGATGTGCTGGAGGAATTGCCCGGTCTCGAAGGGCTGGCCGGCATGGGGCAGGCCCAGCGCCGTGATGTCCCAGCCCAGCAGTTCGGCACCGGGCGCCAGGTCGAGCGACAGGCGGTTCTCTGCCTGGCAGGCGGTGTGGCATATCGCTTCCAGCGGCAGCCATTCCAGGCGGGCACCGCTTTCCAGCCGGATGCGGGTGTCCTGCAGTGCCTGCTCGCCCGCCGAGCGGTAGAAGCGGGTCGCGCCGGGCGTCGTGACAAGCGCATGGCTGCCGCTGCCGACCTGCAGCGCGATCTCCAGCGTGTCGCCGCCCACCAGGCCCCCGGGCGGATGCACCAGCACGTTGTGGCAGATGGCATCCCCCTCGGGATACAGGCTCTGCAGGATTCGCAGGGGCCCGCTGTGCTGGTAGCGGGCCACGGTGCGGGCGGATTCGAGACGGTAGTCGAGTTGGAGTCGGGCGTGCCAGGACATGGCTGGAGTTTAGGTGGTGGGATACTTGCCCTGTTTCGGTGCACCATTGGTCATGACAGTTGATCCGGTTTCGTTGTCGGTTCCCGCCCCCACCCGCCGGCCGGGGGTGCGCGCGTTCGTTGCCGTCGGTGCGATGGAGGCCGTGGTGCGCGGCATCATGCTATCGGTCTATCCCCTGCTGATGTACCGCGCCTGGGGCGAGGCGGCCGTGGTGTCGAAATGGTATTTTCTGGTGGGGGTGGTGTCGCTGATCACCGGCCTGCTGGTGCCGCTGCTCACCCGCGTGGTGGCTAGGCGCTGGGCCTATTCCATGGGTGTCGGCCTGTACCTGCTGTCTGCCGGGTTCGGAGTTGCAGGTGGCACGTGGACCACGCTGGCTCTGCTGTGCCATGTGACCGGCACGGCCACCGTGTTCGTGTGTTTCAACGCCTATGTGCTGGACAACATCGACAAGACGGACTACGGCCGGCTGGAGTCGCGCCGGCTCATGTTCGGCGCGATCGGCTGGACCATCGGCCCGGTGCTGGGCGTGTGGTTGCTGAAGTTCGGCCCGTCTGCGCCCTTCGCCATCGTGGGCGCGGGTGCGCTGTCCATGCTGGTCATCTTCTGGACGCTGGGCCTGAGTGCCGGTCGCGTCAGCCTGCAGACGCGCCTTGCGTCGGCCAACCCGTTCGGGTTCCTGCGCCGTTTCCTGGCCCAGCCGAGGCTGGTGGCTGGCTGGTTGTTTGCGGTGCTGCGCTCCTGCGGCTGGTCGGTCTATACCGTGTATGTCGGCATCTTCGCGGTGCAGAGCGGCCTGGGCGAGCAGGTTGGGGGCATCGTGTCTTCGCTCGCCAACGCCGGTCTGTTCCTGGCGCCGCTGATGCTGCGCTGGATGCACCGTCGCTCGGTGCGCCATGCCGTGCGCGCAGGCTTTCTGATGGGGGGCTGCACCTTCGTGCTGGGTGGCCTGTTCTCGCCCTTCCCGATGGTGACGGTGGTGATCCTGGTTCTGGCGTCCTATGCGCTGGCGCTGCTCGACGTGGTGGCCGGCCTGCCGTTCCTGATGGCCGTCAAGCCCTCCCAGCGCACCGAGATGTCGGCTGTCTACTCGAGTTTCCGGGACGTGTCGGGCATCATCACTCCCGGCATGGCCTGGGTGGTGCTGCAGTTCAGCCCGCTGGCCGGCGTGTTCGTGATGGCCGGTTTGGCACTGCTGGCGGCCTGGATGATCGCCGGCACGCTGCACCCCGACCTCGGCGTGCCCGCAGCCCAGCGCGCCCGTGCGCGCCGGGCCGCCGGCGCCCTGTAGCGCAAACGCAGCCCCGGTGGTGGATCAGGCGTCGTGCGAGCCGCGGTGCGCCCAGGCCGTGGTGTGCTTCTCGATGTAGCTGAACAGCTCGTACATCGCCATCGCCATGGCGCCAATCACCACCAACCCGGCGAAGGCCAGCGCCAGGCGCTGCTGCGAGCCGGCCGTCTGCATCAGGTAACCGATGCCGGCGTCCCCGGCGGTCATCTCGGCCAGCACGGTGCCCACGAATGCCAGCGTGATCGAGACCTTCAGCGAGGCGTAGAAGTAGGGCAGCGAACGCGGAAGACCGACCTTCATCAGCACGTCTCGCCGCTTGGCGCCGAGCACGCGCAGCACGTCTTCCAGTTCGGGCTCGAGTGTGGCCAGGCCGGTGGCCATGTTCACGGTGATCGGGAAGAAGGAGATCAGAAACGCCGTCAGGATGCCCGGCCCCAGGCCGATGCCGAACCACACCACCAGAATAGGCACGATGGCGGCCTTGGGCACGGCGTTGAAGGCCACCAGCAGCGGAAACACGGCCGCGTAGGCAAACCGGGTCGAGCCGACCAGGAAGCCGAGCAGCACGCCGACCACGATCGACAGGCCGAACCCCACCATGGTGACCCAGAAGGTCTGCCAGGCGGCCACTGCGATCGGACCGGTGAACTCGCCCAGGGCCTGCGCGATCAGCAGGGGGCTGGGGAAGATGAATTCCGGAATCGCGAACACGGTGCAGGCCAGTTGCCACAGCCCCACCAGCACGATCAGCAGCACGAACGGCGAGGCGCGTTCCAGGGTCTTGTTGCTCATGCCACGGCTCCCGATGCGGCTGCGGCGGCGGTACCACCGCGGATGGCGCCGATGTGGCTGCGCAGTTCATGCACGATGTCCGTGAACTGCGGCGTGTAGGTGATCTCGAGGTCGCGCACCCGCGGCAGGTCGATCGCGCGGTTGACGACAAAGCGGCCCGGGCCCTTGCTCATCACGTAGACCGTGTCGGCCAGGAACACCGACTCGCGCAGGTCGTGGGTGACCAGCACCACATTGAATTGCTGCTCGAGCCACAGGTCGCGCAGGATGCACCAGAGCTCCTCGCGGGTGAAGGCGTCCAGCGCGCCGAAAGGCTCGTCGAGCAGCAGCATCTTGGGCTCGTGGATCAGCGCCCGGCAGATGCTCACCCGCTGCTGCATGCCGCCCGAGAGCTGCCAAGGAAAC
>JBIKTP010000262.1:0-4689 GCA_044348035.1 Burkholderiaceae bacterium | reverse complement strand
CACCATGTACGTCGTGCCGTTCTCGATGGGCCCGCTGGGCTCGCACATCTCGCACATCGGCATCGAGCTCTCGGACAGCGCCTACGTGGCTGTCAACATGAAGATCATGACGCGCATGGGCAAGGCGGTCTTCGACGTGCTGGGTGAAGACGGCGAATTCGTGCCCTGCGTCCACACGGTGGGCGCCCCGCTCGCGCCGGGCCAGGCCGATGTGCGCTGGCCCTGCAACAAGACCAAGTACATCGTGCATTATCCCGAGACCCGCGAGATCTGGTCCTATGGTTCCGGATACGGCGGCAATGCATTGCTGGGAAAGAAGTGTTTCGCGCTGCGCATCGCATCCAACATGGGTCGCGCGGCTGCACAGGGTGGCGCAACAGGCTGGCTGGCTGAACACATGCTGATCCTGGGCGTGACCAACCCGCAGGGCCGCAAGTACCATGTGGCGGCCGCCTTTCCCAGCGCCTGCGGCAAGACCAACTTCTCGATGCTCGTGCCTCCGGCCGGCTTCGAAGGCTGGAAGGTCACCACCATCGGCGACGACATCGCCTGGATCAAGCCGCACTCGGACGGCCGCCTCTACGCCATCAACCCCGAGGCCGGCTACTTTGGCGTGGCCCCGGGCACGAACCTGGTCACCAACCCGAACTGCATGGCCAGCCTGGACAAGAACGTGATCTTCACCAACGTGGCGCTGACCGACGACGGTGATGTCTGGTGGGAGGGCATGGAAAAGGACACCGGCGCATTGCCAACGCACCTGATCGACTGGCAAGGCAAGGACTGGACGCCAGAGCTCGCGGCCCAGACCGGCGCCGATGGCAAGCTTCGCCCTGCAGCCCACCCGAATGCGCGCTTCACGGTGGCCGCCACCAACAATCCAGCACTCGACAGCGCGTGGGATGACCCCGCCGGTGTGCCGATCGACGCCTTCATCTTCGGTGGCCGTCGCTCCACGACGGTACCGCTGATCACCGAGGCCCGCAATTGGGTCGAGGGCGTCTACATGGCCGCGACCATGGGCTCGGAAACCACCGCGGCCGCTGCCGGCCAGCAAGGTGTGGTGCGCAGGGATCCTTTCGCGATGTTGCCCTTCATGGGCTACAACATGAGCGACTACTTCCAGCACTGGCTCGCCATGGGCGACAAACTCGCTGCCGCCGGCGCCCGACTGCCCCGCATCTACACCACCAACTGGTTCCGCAAGGGTCCCGACGGCAAGTTCGCGTGGCCCGGGTATGGCGAAAACATGCGCGTCCTGAAGTGGATGATCGACCGCATCGAGGGAACTGCCCATGGGCAGGAGCATGTGTTCGGCATCAGCCCGGCGTATGAAGAACTCAACTGGACCGGTCTGGATTTCAGTGCCGAGCAATTCAGGACGGTGACCAGCATCGACAAGGCGGCCTGGAAGGCCGAACTGCAGCTGCACGCCGATCTGTTCCAGCAACTGGCCTACCACCTGCCCCAGGAACTGCAGGACACGAAGGCGCGTATCGAGACCCGTCTCGCGGCCTGACACCGGCGCGCAGGCGCCAAAGAAAAAGCCACCGGAGACGGTGGCTGTTTTGCGTTTGCCCGGCGATTTACCCGGGATGACACTGCAGGTGGGTCGGCAGCCCGGTCAGTGGCGCAGTACGGAACGGGCGCCGCGGGCCCGTGTAGGCCGCATTGAGCGTGCCCATCGGGTGGTGCTCGACCCAGGCGCGGCCATGGGCCAGTTCCTTCTCGCACTGCGCATCGCGCGCGAGCGCCATGGCGCCTTGCAGTTCCGCCATGATGCGCGGGTCGCGCTGCGCCAGGGCCCAGAAGGCGGCGTCGGCATGGCGGGCCTCGCGACGGGCCTGCCAGTTGCCGATCGCATTCAACAGCCGCCGCGCAGCCTCTCGCGCCGAACCCGCGAACAGGGCCATCGCAGCAAAAGCCACCGCCCACAGGATGGACCAGGCGAGTAGCAGGTGGCCGTCGGCATAGGAGTCGACCAGCCCATCGGCGGCGACCACCAGAGCCGCAACGATCGCTGCAAGCAGCAGCGCAGCCAGCGGGCGCGCCGACTGCAGATGGGACGGCCCGCAAGGGCGGGCTGCGTGGCCCGAGGAAGAAGCCCCTGTGGGGCGTGTCGGAGAGGAGGAGGTCAGCATGGTGGTGTCTCGTGGAGTACGTCAGTTGCGCATGGGCAATTGATCACACTGCATCCTAGGGTTTACCCGTAATTTCTACCAATCAAGTTTCGTGATGCCCGGTATTCGCTGCCGTGATGAGTGGGTTCCCCGTCCTGGCGTGAGGCGCGGCGCGCCGCTCCAAGCGCGGCTTCGACGCGCGCGATGCCGGCGTGGGTGGTGGGAAAATCCGTGTGGACGAAACGGGTCATCTCAAGCCCTTTCAGCAACGCACGCAGGTTGTTTGCGTGCTGCAATCCCAGGGTCGATACTGATATCGCTCTGCTTTATCTTGGTGATGGAATACATTCATGCCATCAATTGACTAGCCTCTGTCCTGGCCCATGCCGTCGCAATCGCACCAGCCCAACTTCCGCACGCTCGACCTGAACCTGCTGCGCGTATTCGACGAGGTCATGGCCGAGCGCAGCCTGACGCGCGCCGCCCGCAACCTCGCCTTGACGCAGCCGGCGGTCAGCAATGCCTTGCGGCGCCTGCGCGATACCCTGGGCGACGAGCTGGTGCGCCGCAGTGGCCAGGGCATGGAGCCCACACCGCGGGCCTTGCTGCTTTGGCCGGCGGTGCGCGATGCCCTGCGGCAGTTGCAGCAGTCGCTGGCGCCCAGCCGTTTCGACCCGGCCCAGGCGGACACCACCTTCGTGCTCGCCATGGCCGATGCAACCGCGGCCGAGCTGGTGCCAAGGCTGGTGGACATCATCGAGGCGGAGGCGCCCGGGGTTTCCCTGCGGGTCGTTCCGCTGGCCACGCGGGACCCGCGCAAGCTGCTCGATGACGAGGCGATCGACCTCGCGGTGGGGTATTTCCCGGCGGTCGTGGCCGACCTCACCGCGCGTGCGCAGGTGGGCAAGGCCGTGGCCTTCGCGACGCAGCGCCTCTACGACGGCGAATATGTCTGCGTGATGCGCGCCGACCACCCGCTGGCCAGCGGCCCGCTGACGCTCAACAGGTTCTGCGCGGCGCGCCACCTGCTGGTCAGCTTCAGTGGACGGCCGTTCGGTTTCATCGACGAGGCGCTGGCCACGCTGGGGCGCGAACGGCGGGTGGTGCTGACCGTGAACCAGTTCTTCACCGCCGGCCGGGTCGTCGCCAACTCCAACCTGCTAACGGTATTGCCGCGCCACTTTGTCGGGGTGACCGGCATTGCCGATGCACTGGTGTTGCGCAAGCTGCCGTTCGCGATTCCGGCCGTGCATGTGGATGCGCTCTGGCATGGCCGCCGCGATCAGGACAGTGCCCACCGGTGGTTGCGAAACACGATTCGCCGCTCGGCGCAGCTGCCGGCTGCAGCGTGAGTCGCCGCCGACATGAAGATTCAGCTGCTTTCCGACCTGCATCTGGAGGTGCACCCGGATTTCATGCCGCGTCCCGCGCCGGGTGCCGACGTGCTGGTGCTGGCCGGTGACATCGGCTCCTACCAGAAGGGGTCGCAGCTGACCGACGCGGATTTCGGCCTGCGCCGTTTCTCGCCCCTGCATGGATGGCCGACACCCGTCATTTTTCTGCCGGGGAACCACGAGTACGATCTGCTCGATTTTGACGAGGCCCATTCACGGTTGCGCACCACCTGCGAGCGTCTGGGCCTGCAATGGCTGGAACGCGAAGTCCTGGTCCTCGGGGGGGTGCGGTTTGCGGGCACCACGCTGTGGAGCGACTTTGATGCGCTGGGGCCGTCAGCGGATCAGCCGGGCGCGACGCTGGGCCAGCAACTGGCGGCACGCGAGAAGGCCTTCCGGGCTGCCAACCATTACCTGCGCACGACAGGCACCACCCGGGCAGGCGAACGCTTCCTGGCGCAGCAGGTCCGGGATCTCGCGCTGGAGTGCCGCGCGTGGCTGGAGCAGGTATTGGCGCAACCATTCGGGGGCACTACCGTGGTGGTGACCCATTTCGCGCCCAGCCTGCGCAGCGCGGACCCGCGCTACGGGTTGACGCCCGGTACCGCGGGGTTCTGCAACGCCTGGGATGAGCTGCTCGATGGCGCAGACCTGTGGCTGCACGGGCATCTGCATGCGCCGAGCGATTACCGCCATCGCGGTTGCCGCGTGGTTGCCAACCCGATGGGGTATGCGCGTAGCCATGAACAGCGGGCGTTCGCGCCCGGCCTGTTGATTGATACGGATTAAGGCGGCGCCCCCACGCACGGGATAAACTGGACAGCACCCTCTCTCGGAGTTCACCCATGAAGATCCTGCTCGCCGTTGACGGCAGCCCCTACACCAAGAAGATGCTCGCCTACCTGGTGACGCATGGCGAGACCTTCTCTTCCGCCAACGACTACACCGTCTTGACGGCGGTGCACCCCTTGCCGCCCCGTGCGCGGTCGGCGCTCGGCAAGGAAATGGCCGACACCTACCATGTCGACGAGTCCGAGCGGGTCCTGGCACCGGTGACCAAGTTCCTGCTGCGCCACGGCATCAATGCCAAGGGCGCCTGGAAGGTCGGATCGGCAGGAGAGACGATTGCCAAGTTCGCGGATTCCGGCAAGTTCGACCTGCTGCTCATGGGTTCG
>JBIKTP010000261.1:0-4699 GCA_044348035.1 Burkholderiaceae bacterium | reverse complement strand
CTTGTAGGTCAGGCTCGACAGGGAGCGCGCGCCAGTCAGGTCGAAGTTGCTAAGGATGTTCGACTGGTAACTCGGGCTGGAGTCGATCAGCACAACCTTGAGTTTCTGCCCGCCCCACAGGCGCAGGTACTTGGCTGCGGCGGCACCGGCGCCTTGTACGCAAGGGTCAACGGGTTGTCGGCGCCGTGGGCCATCCGAAGCCCACCGAGGGCAGCGACCGTGCCACCGGCGGCCTGAAGGAAATGTATGCTTTGCGACATGGTGTGTCCTTTGTGTTGGGCGATGCGCCGGATCAGGGTTTGGGCTGGCTGGCGAAGAATGCCGCCAGGCTGCGGGTCTGGGCGTCGCTGTAGCCCAGCGCATGGAAGTTCATGATTCAACGTTCGCCGGAGGTCTGCATGTCCTTCATCTTGTGGAGCAATTCGTCCACAGTCATTCCCACCAGCTTGTCGAATCCGGCGCTCGAATAACCGTTGGTGCCGTGGCACTGGAATCAGTTGGACGCCAGAAGGCGCCCCGCCGAGGGAGTCGTCTGGGCCTGGGCGTCCGCGCCCAGTTGCCCGGCGAGCACGATGGCGCCGAGGGTGGCCCGCAATCTGTTCTTCATGGTCGATCCTTCGTTGGTGAGGAAGTGAGGCGAACTGCCATGGAAACAGGATCAACTGAAGTTCTGCTGAAGCTCCCAGCTTGCTGCGTGAAATTCTTCCGGTTTCCGGCCATGTGGCACATTTCTGCGCTGCCGACCGGGTCTCCGGCCCGAGATGGGCTCTTTGCCTGGGCCTTTTCCAGCGTGTCGGCCGCTTTCCCCGCCCAACTCAGGTTTTGGCCAGGCGTCTGGTTACCAGGACAGTTCCGCATTCAGCGGTAAGGGCCTGGCATTGGCAATCCACCTGCGCGTGCGGCAGAGGGCCTTGCCCTCGCGTCCCCGAGCCCTCAGCGGGCTGTTGTCTGGTTGGCGCTGCCCCAACGCGCCTGTTGCCCCGCGCTCCTTCAGCCCGAATCGGCCAGTACCAGGCTGGTCTGTGCCGCTCTATGCGTTTGACCTGGCCCGGACCATGGGTTGCCACTTCACCTCACACCGCTCGGCGTCAAGAAACCGAGTCAAGGTGAGGACTTGAGTTTTCCCTGCACAGCGGGCAAAGCCGATTCGTAGTTGAATCCGTTTTGTCCTACAACGTGCGGCACTGCGACGCGTTGATTGAGCCATTGGCGCAGGCTGGCGCGTTCAGCCTCCTGGTTCAAGGGCCAATGCGTCTTTCCGGGGACGATCACGATGGTCAAGTTTTGAGGGGCCGTCGATTTGAATTGAGCCTCGAAAGTCACGTCCTGAACGCGCGTCCCCTCAGGAAAAACCACCCAGGGATCAAACTCTTCAAGCGATTGCCACATCGGGAATTGAGGGTTCCAGCGCCATGTGTGTTCAAACGGTTTTTGCAAGCCTTGCTTGATGCATGCGCCCCCCACCATTTGTGGGTCGTTCAGATGCATCGAATACACCGTTCGACAACCTTCGCTGTGTCCGCTCAGGATGATCGGCAAAGAGGTCATGCCCTTGAGCCATTGCACCACCGTCATCACATCATGGGCGCGTGCCGCCAACCGCGCTGGATTGACCGCTTGGTAAATTCCCTCACGGCCGCGTTCACCACTGCGCTGGCGCATTTCATCCTCGCTGCCACCGGGACAGCCCACCTTGTTACCGGCCCGCGTCACAAATTCGGGGGTGATGACCGCAAAACCCTGCTGGTAATAGAACTGCGCCACATCCGTCTCAAGACTCCACATGCCGCCGCAACCATGGTTGTGTATGACAATGCCGCGCAAAGAGTCCTTGGGCAATTGGGGAAGCAAAGCTTCAAATTTTTCTTTGTACACAGCCCCAAACATGGGCAAGAAAAAAACACTTCGCTGCAGCACATTGCGCCCTAGATCTTTGGCGTAAGCTGGAGCCTCTTTCCATTGGGGCATGCCACCCTCCGCCACCACCAGACGCGCGCGCTGCGCAGACACTGGCAGCGTGAGGAAAATCAGCAGGCTGAAACTTATGAAAAGGGACTTTTTGAGTGCCATGAAAAGAATGGATGGTGCAAAAAGACCAACTTTAACGCCTGTGCATCAACCAGCCCAAACCGCGCGATGCTCCCCTGCCGAAGCATCAGCCGGTTTGTACTCGCATCCGATCCAGCCGTCCCAGCCGCATTCGGCACTCACGCGGTCGATGACATGGAGGATGCAGGTCCCGTTCGCCATGCCCGTGCCCGGCTCGTGGCGGTGCGTTGAGCTACACCTTTCGCAAGACATTCCCTTGAAGGGGGCGGCCAGCGCTTGAGCAGAAACGGCATCGGAAAAAAACGCTCCACGGCCTTGAAACTGGCCTTCTCCGCTGTTTGAAAGCGGTCCCTGATGTTTCTCACCATCTTGCGCCCATGGTCCGGCCCAGTTTGTCCGGATCGCTGGGGCGCACTGGTGGCGCGTCGGGTTGCAGCGGCGGGCGTGATCTGCGCGACCCAGGAGTCGCGCCTGCAGTTCGACCGGGCGCCACTTCGTGTACGGCGCCCTCACCCAGGGGGCATTGACCACCTGGGACCACCAGCCGATGGTCGATGCCAGCAGAAGTCCATGCGCAACCACATCGATCTGGACGCTCAGGAGTGCCCGGCCGGTTTCCGCGGCCTCCAGATGCGCAGATCAGTGCGTCTTGGGCAGCACCTGCGTCACCCAGGCATCCGGACCCCAGGGGGTGACCGGTGCATCGCCGCCGGACTGGAAACGCTCGGGCAGGTCCTCGACCATGTTCCAGGTGGCCGACAGGCGGCCAAAGCCGATGCAGATGGCGCACCAGGAGCCGAGTTCGACCGCTTCCTTCTCGGAGAAGTGTTCGGCCAGCTCCGCATAGTGCGCATCACCGATAGCCAGGTGGTTGTTAGCCAACAGGTCGGCATACTGCAGGGCCACGCGTTCGGCGTCCGTGAGGTCGGGCGCCTCATGGGGCTTTTCCAGTGAGCAGACCAGGTCTTCGGTCACGCCGTCCGCCACCGCATCGGCATACCGCATGGCCATGCAGCTGCGGCACTGGTTATGGAACGCGATGCGCAGGCGCACCAGTTCGAGCAGGCGCGCCGGCAGCACGGCATGCTGCTTGATGGCGGAGGCGAAACGCACATAGGCCTTGGCCAGCTCCGGGTGGTGGGCACGTACGCTGGTGGGCCGCATCTCGCGCTCGCTCTTGAGGTCGGCCTTGAGCATGGCGCGCAGTTCGGGATCGAATTCGTCCAGGGTGAGGGATCTCAGGCGGGGCATGGTGGTGTCTCCTTGGGGCGGTGAGTGCGTCGTACCGGGTTCAGGCCTTGGGCGGCGGCGCTGCCGTGGTGGGCGCTGCTTGCCGGCTGTCGATGTAGGTCTGCAGCTTGTCCGGCAGGTCGGCCAACTGCGGCTCGGTACCAGGCCAGCGCACGCGAAGCGGGTCGTCCAGGCCGTCGGCCACCGCATCGAAGGGCAGCACGTAGCGGAACTTCAGCACGCGCTGCTGGAATTGCCAGCCCTGCGGGCTGCGCACATACCGGTCCAGGTAACGCAGCGCCAACCGCACCGTCTTGCCGCCGATACACAACTCGGCATGTGCGTTGACGACGCCGCTGGCATGGTCGTCGTCGGCGAAGTCGAAATGCCAGGTCAGCGCGTAATGCGAGCTGGTGCTGAAGGTGGAGGTGCGGGCGCGGTAGAAGTCGACGATCTGCTGGCGCCCCTTGACGCCATGGAATTCGCCATCGGGCGCGAACTGGCGACCAATGGCGTCGAAATCACGGTCATCGACGGCCATGCCGTAGCGTGACAAAAGCTCGGCAAGCTGCTGGCGGTCATCCACGCGGCGCACCAGTTGCAGCAGTTGTTGCAGCTCGGGGCTTGCAGGGTTCATGGGGTCTCCTCGGTGGGTTTTTCGGGAGTGTAGGGGTTTTGCTGCGCTGGTGGCCCAGGAAAAGACAGGAGCCCAACGCTGGCGCGGGTTCCAGGAGGTTTTGGAACGGTCGCAAAAGACTGGGGCCAGCTAGACGACTTTTCGATCTGCCCGCTCCACAGCGGTCATTGGATCGTGGGCGTCTCGGTCGGACTTACGGCGACGATTTCTTGAGATGTGGTGCCCGCTATCGACCTACACCGCACATGCACAGATGGCACAACATCAGTAGCGCATGCCCGTGTGAACGAAGTCATACCGGCGCAAGATTGATGCTTGCCTGCACTTCGTTCCACGGTGCAGACAATCTACGGCCTTCCCGCAGCAAAAGTCCTCCGGCTTCCAGGGCATTCACGTCCTGATGGACATTCTTGTAGTCGCGACCCAATGACGCAGCCAGTTCGCGCACGCTTGCTGCTCCATGCTGTCGCACGAAACGCAATAGTTCCAGCCTGCGCGGGGACAGCGTCTCCGTCATCGCCTGAAAACTGAGGAAGGTGACATGCGCTTCGTCGACAGGCTCGCCCGCCTGGGCGCGATGCCACGCATCGACGAAGCGCTTGCCCATCGCCGTGAGGTCATCGACATGCACTTGGATTTTCGTCGCCATGGTGTTATTCCTTCCGTTGCAATTCATCCCGACGGACTCTTTCAACATCCGCCAGGAAGTCGGCGACAAGTTGCTCTACCGACACGAACCGGTATCGCTGTTCCCGGCCCGCGATGTGCTTGTGGTCACCCTTG
>JBIKTP010000260.1:0-4701 GCA_044348035.1 Burkholderiaceae bacterium | reverse complement strand
AATAGTCCCTTCGGCTCACGGTTCCGCGCGCCAGCCGAGCGGGTTTGTAACGACGGTGCACCAGAATTTTCCTGCGGCGAGGATGGTCCTTGCCACCAACAGGAACACCACCATGCGCTTGCGCCCGATCGCCCTCCTCATCGCCTCGCTAGGCATCTCGGTCATCGCCTTGCCTGCTTCTGCCGACTTCCGGATCAATCCCTATCTGCAGAATCCTTCGAGCGACGGCATGTACTTCACCTGGTTCAGTGCATCGGCGGGTCCTGGCTCGCTGTCCATCAGCGGTCCGGGCCTGCCGTCGCCACTGGTTTTCAACAGCCCGGGGTCATTTGAAAGCGCGCTGGGCTACACCAATGCCGAACTGGCGCAGAACATCACCGGTCTCTCGAAGGGCTCCTGGCTGGTCGCGGGTGACAACTACAAGCATACCGTCGACGTGCGGTCACTGCAGGCCAACACGACCTACCAGTATTCCGTCTTGCAAGGCAATTCGGTGTTCCAGTCGAGTTTCAAGACCGCTCCGACCCGGGATGCCTGGACGTCGATCCGATTTGTTGCGATGTCCGACTCCGAAACCGAGCCGGCTGGTCGTACGTCGCGCCGCGAGTGGCAACCGGGTGCACTGGCTGCGGGCAGCCTCGGCCGTCCGGCCTCGACGGTCGGCGGCAGCTGGGACCAGAAATTCGGCACCCGTGTGCAGGCCGGCGTGCGGATCCTGAATTACCCGCTGACCGAGGACGAGGGGTATCGGCGCAATGTCCAAATGGTGAACAGCCGCAAACCCGACTTTCTGGTCATGCCGGGTGACCTCGTGCAGGGCGGGGGGTATCAGCCGGGATGGGACGAGTTCTTCCGACAGAACGCCGGCGCCGTCGGCAGCGGTCTTTCGAGCCGCCCGATCTTGCCTGCACTGGGCAACTGGGAGAACTTCGGCGCACTGAACGGCGGCTATGGCACGGACGCCGACGGCCGCTTTGGCCCGAAGTTCGGCCGCGACAAGTACCACATCTACTTCGACGCGCCGGCCAACGGCACGCCGGAACATCGTGACAACTACTATCGCGTCGATTACGGCCCGGTCACCATCATCACCCTCGACAGCTCGAACGGCCTGCCCGACGATCGCCCGCAGAACTACCCGAACAAGCTTACCGGCACGCAATTCAACGGCCCGGGCACCGACACGCAGAACAACTTCACCAGGGAGCAGTATGAGGCGGCCGGCGGCACCGATCTGTCCGACTTCAACCCGGGCAGTGCGCAGTGGAATTGGGCGCAGCAGCAGTTGGCCGATGCGCGCGCCAAAGGCCAGGTGGTGTTCGTGCAGTTTCACCATGCGCCGTTCAGCAACGGCGAACACGGTGTGGGTATGGACCATGCGCTGACCACCGGCCAGGGCGGTACGCCGATGCGCCAGTACCACTCCATGTTCGAGCAGTTCGGCGTTGTCGGGGTGCTGTCCGGTCACAGCGAAATGTTCGAGCGCAGCTTTGTGGACAGCAATGGCGACGGCTTCGGCGTGCAGTACTACGACGTCGGTGTGGCGGGCGACGGCCTGCGCAGCGGCAAGAAGAACGGCAACCTGCTGAGCGACCCGGCGCTGAACTACAACAGTTTCAGCCAATGGACGGCCGACCAGTCCGAGGGCGAACAATGGGCGCTGGTGGACGGTGTGCTGCAACTGGTGGGTGGTGGCAAGCACTATGGTCACCTTGAAGTCGATATCGAGCATCTGGGAACCGACGCCCTGTATGCCAAGGTGACCCTCACACCGGTGTACCTTTTCCCGGTGCTGGACAGCGAGTACAACCTGGTCGAGACGCAACGCCGCGTGTACGACGACGCCGTGACCGTGTACCTCAACAGCGCCGGTCAGGTGACCGCAGTTCCGGAGCCGGCCGAATACGCGATGCTGCTGGCCGGTCTCACGGTGGTCGGCTTCGCGGCCCGGCGCCGTCGCCGCGTCTGAGCCACTCGCGCAGGGCGGGCACCCGGTGTGCCCGTCGGTTCAAGCACAGCACGATCCCCGTGGGCGGCACGGTGGCCGCAGGCGAATGATGCAGCGCGATGTCGGTGTCGGGGCGGTTGTACTTCAAGTCCTCCAGGCGGGGGAGCCGCCACGTGGAGGCGAAGGATGTTCGCCCGGAGAGCGCCGCGCCGCGTGTGCAATCTGGCTGGAGCCCCGCTTTCTAGGCGTTTGGTAGCGGCAGATGCGAAGAGGGCCACGGCGGCGCTGTCGCGCTGGTCCAGTGCCACGGCTCTGCCGCCAACCTGAACATCCACCTGCACTGCCTGGTGCTGGACGGGGTGTACCGATGCGGCGGCGATGGCGTGCCGGTGTTCGTCCGGGCGTGCGCCGTGAGCCTGCGGCCCACCCCGGGCCGGGTCCTGCCACCGATCATGGATACTCCGGCCGGGGAATTTTCCCGTGAAAGCTTGCGTGGAGGCGGTATGGCGCGGTACAGAGGTCTTTGGCTTGGCATGCTCGCAATGGCGCTGATCGCGATGTCGGGCTGTGCCAGCCTGGCGCGGCACGAGGCGGTGCCCCGGGCCCTGACCGCAGCCGCGCAGGTGCCGGGACTGGCCGACGTGCGCTATCTGGTGGGCGATCCGCGCGACATGGCGCGCCTGGCCGAGGATGTGGCAGCGACCTGGCCGCGCGAACGGGCCTGGCTGCAATCGCAAGGCAAAACCACCCGGGATCTCCCCCCCAGCCATCTGCTGGCGCTGTCCGGTGGGGGAGACAAAGGCGCCTTCGGCGCCGGGTTGCTGAATGGCTGGTCAGCCGCCGGAACCCGGCCAGAGTTCCTGCTGGTGACGGGCGTCAGCACCGGCGCACTGATCGCGCCTTTCGCGTTTCTGGGCGCCCGCCACGATGACACGCTCCGGCAGCTGTACACCATGACCGGTTCGCAGGAGCTGATCCGGGTTCGCAGCCTGATGGCCGCGCTGACCGAGGACCACATGGCAGACACGGCGCCCCTGCGCGCGCTGCTGCGCCGGCATATCGACCAGGACTTTCTCGACGACGTTGCCGCAGAATTCCGCAAGGGCCGGGAACTGTGGATCTCCACCACCAACCTGGATGCGAGCCGGCGGGTGATCTGGAACATGACCCGGCTGGCCGCCAGCCGGCATCCTCGGGCGGTGGCGCTGTTTCACGACATCATGATGGCCTCGGCGGCCATCCCTGGCGCGTTTCCACCGGTAATGATCGAGGTCGAAGCCGAAGGCAGGGCGTACCAGGAGATGCATGTGGACGGCGGCGCCATGGCCCAGGTTTTCGTCTATCCGCCCGATCTTCAACTGGCCCGGCTGTCCGCCGACCGGGACGGCGAGCGCCCGCGCAGGCTCTATGTACTGATGAACGCCCGGATCGACCCGGACTGGGCCCAGACCGAGCGCTGGGTGATTCCGATTGCCAGCCGGGCCATCAACTCCATGATCAACTCCCAGGGCATCGGCGACCTCTACCGCATCTACCTCACCGCCCAGCGTGATGGGGTCGCCTTCAACCTGGCCCATATTCCGGGGGATTTCGAGCACCCGCGTCGCGAGGAGTTCGATACCGCCTTCATGCAGGCCCTGTACGCGCGGGGCTACCAGATGGCGCTGAAGGGCTTTCCGTGGCTGGGGCGGCCTCCCGGCTTCGAAGAGGAGATCGGGCCAGCCCGGTAGCAAACGCCATTGCCTGGGCCGAACCTGTCGCTGCGCCGGCCGCGCCGCAGGTGTCGCGCCAGGGACCCTCACACGCCGGCATGGCCGGAGGCACACCGGAGCGGGAGTGGGCCGGGCGGGTTGTCGCAGCAGCAGTGGTGGAGCATCTTTCGATCGGCCGCAAGTTCAGCCGTGCTTGCGCCCCACCACATAGCTGACGCCCTGGGCGCCGTAGCGCTCCGTATGCTCGCAGCCCTTGGCCATGGTGAAGACATCGCCGACGCGGTAGGTAGTGACAACGCCCGCGACGCCCAGAGCGACTTCGCCGTCGGTTACCAGAGCCTTGACCGCGAATGGGTGGGTGTGGGCCTCGACATACTGGCCTGCGGGCAGGGACTTGTCGACAACTTCGTCAAATCCCTCCCGACGCAATTCTTCGGCAAAGGCTTGGGGGTTCATGGCTCGCTCCGGCACTGTGGATGTCGGATGGTAGCCCAGGAGCGCAAGCGGCGCGGGCGGCGGGTTGCCGCGGAAGTGCGTGCAACTGGTGCGCGGGTCGAGGCGCAGTCCCACGATCCTGGCAAAAGCCAGCCAGGAGAACCAAGGTCGGCCCATCGGCATCTAGGGAAAGTCCTTATGCGACCGGATGAATTCCCTCTTATGATGTGCGGGTTCATCTGCAAGGTAGACAAGCAAACTGGTGAATTCCAGGCGCGGCAGCAGACCAGGCGCACCGTGGCGGCATGTTCGCCCTTCCTGCGACTTCAAGGCTCGCACCTCTTCCTGGTATTCGGGCATGGGCTTGTCTCCGAACGCTCCGCCTGGCAGCGTCCTGCGGTTCTCCGTCATTGGCGTGGAACGCACCCTGCAGTTGTCCCTCCACCCTGGATCGTTTCCCAACGATGCCCAAGGCCCTTGTTTGTCCCGTATTCTTTGCCGCTTGCTGCAAAAACATCGATGACCGTGACCCTCCTGGACCTGCTCGCCACTGGCGCTGATGCCGCACCCGCGCTGAGCGCACCGAATCGCACGGCGCTCAATTTC
>JBIKTP010000258.1:0-4709 GCA_044348035.1 Burkholderiaceae bacterium | reverse complement strand
TCTGCGGCAGCCGCATCGCCAAAGACGGCAAACAGGCCCTGGCGTGATTTGCTGGGGCGCACGCCGAAGCCGCCGTCAAACCCGCTGCCCAGTATCTTGGCAAAGCGCAGGGACCGCGTCCCTTTCAGGGCACGCGGTCCTCGTACCATGTTCAACCACCCCCACAGCAAATGTGCCGGGGCGACGTCCGCCAGCAGCAGTACGGCTACCTCGTCGGACGCTGCGCTCGGCACAATGCGGGAGCCCTACTTCGGCGCAAGGGCTTGCAGTTCAGGGAAGTCCTTTGCCATCGGTGCGCCATAGAGCGGCTTGAATGCGCCCTGGTGGCAGGTGGTGCAGTTGACCTTGGCGACGTCACCTTTCGGGCCCAGCCGATTCGCCGGGAAGACGCTGGTCAGGGGCTTGAGATAGTCATTGTTCAGGTCGCGTGCCATGCGGATACCGTGCCACGAGGTCACGCGTTGCGGCCGGGACTCTTCCCACGACTGGAAGTTGCGTGTGTTGTGGCAGTAGGTGCAGTTCACCCCCAGCGACTCCGACATATGCACCATCAGCCCATAGGTGTGCTCGGCCTGCTTGGTGGAATGGCGGTTCGCGGCGGCGCCCTTCATGGCCATCGCTTCCGTGCCGTTGACGCGGATGTCGGCAGACTCCAGCAGATAGGGTGTGAACGGATCGAATGGCAAGGACGTCAGCCCCACCGATTGGGCGGCCAGGTTCTGGCCCGCCAGATCCCCGAGCAGGCTGTTGGCGTACTTGCGGTCTTTCGGCGCGTACCAGACTTCCTTGGGGACATTGTTTCCGCGGTGGCAGGTGTAGCAGGTCACCCCGGTCTCTGCCACGTGCTTTTTCCAGTCGCTGTTGATGCGCTGCGTCATCTCGATCATGCGCCGCGCCACGACCTTGGTGTACTTGGAGTCGTCCGCGAGGTTCTGCAGGTTGTGGCAGTAGGCACAGCCAGCCTCCGGGGCCACCCACTCGGTGATGGACGTCATGTGCCGGGTGAACTGCGCCACGCTGAGGTCACCCAGCACCTTGACGTTCTGGTAGATGTCCTTCGCCTTGGGGCCATCCGCACTGGCGGCCTCGGCCGCCGCAGGGGCCGTATTCAGGGCCGCCTCCTTGGCCAGGGCGCGCGGATTGTAGATCTGCGCCATCCCGGTACCGCGGAAACCGGTCTGCACGGTTTCGATCGGAGGCCGCTCGCAACCCGCGAGGAGGGTAAGGAGAAGTGTGAAAGCCGCAAGGCCAAGGGTGCGAATGCTGAATTTCATGGTTTTGCTCCGATCAGAGCCGGATCGACGATTGCCGGCGTCACCAGGGGATAGGCCGGAACGACATGGTGCTTGACCGACCACAGATACCAGTTGTCAACCACCGGCCCGGAGAGCAGGATGCCGATGCCACCCACCAGCGGGCACAACACGGCAAACCACCAGGCCCAGCGGTGAATGGACTCCATCGTGGCATTGAAACCCATGGTCCAGCGCCAGAACAGCGCTGCGCGCTCGGATGCCGTACCACGGTCGACGATCTGCTCGATCTCGCGCTCGCCTCCAAACCGGCTCACCGCCAGGATGGTTGCACCGTGCATGGCGAACAGCAACACCGAGCCATACAGGAAGACGATGGACAGCGCGTGGAACGGGTTGTAGAACAGGTTGCCGTGGCGCAGCGAAAGTGCGGACACCCAGTCAAGGTGCGGGAAGACCCCGAATGGAACCGCCTCGGACCAGCTGCCCATCATGACCGGGCGAAAGAAGCCACAGACCAGGTACAGCCAGATCGCAGCCGCGAACGCCCAGGCGACGTGCGTGCCCAGGCCGAGCTGGCGCGCACGGCGGTAGGTTCTGACCCACCAGAGCATGATGGAGACCGTCAGCAGGAAACCGGTGATGAGCCACCAGCCACCCTGCGCCAGCGGCGGAATGCTCAGGCCGTACTGCGGCGGTGGCGGCTCCAGCGCGAGCCAGAAGAGCTGACGGATAAACTGGATCGGATTCCAGTCGACCGACGCCAGCATGTTGAAGCCGATGATGTTGAAGGCCAACACGCCGAAGAGCAGCGATGCCACGCCCAGCGAACCCAGGTAGACGGGCCCGATCTGGGCATTGCCGATGCGTCCGAGCAGATGCACCAGGAACGGTTTGCCGGTGCGCTTCCAGTCGCCCTTGGGCAATGGCACACCGTCACTCAGTGGCCCGGTCGCCTGCACGGCGGTAAACAGGTTTTGATATTCAGCCATGGTTTCTCCTGCGTGCTTTTTCTCAACTGCGCCAGATCGGCATGTTCAGCCACCAACCCCACCACTCCGGCCAGGCACCCGTCCAGAACGGTCCGCTCACGACAATGCAGACGATGCCGAACCAGACTCCCGCGAGTGCCAGGAAGAGCCCCAGCCGGTGGATGCCCAGCGTGCCCACCGAATAACCGATGAAGTCGCGGAAGAACGTGTCCTCGTGCTCGGGCGTCTTGACGGTTTCACCCTTCTTGGGGTTGGTTGCCGAGAGCACCAGTCCGCCGTGCATGGACAAGGCCAGCACCGTGGCGAAGAACAGCGTCACGGCGATCATGTGCCACGGGTTGTAGTGAAAATGCAGGTACTGGTAGGCGACGTTGCTGACCCAGTCGAGGTGGCTGTAGATGCCGTAGGGAAACGCATGCCCCCAGGCGCCCATCAGTACCGGGCGGATGACCTGCAGGGACACATACGCCAGGATGGCCATGCCGAAGGCGACCGGCACATGCAGCCCCATGCCCAGCTTGCGGCAGATCTCGACTTCGCGCAGCGCCCACGAGACAAACGCCCCGATCGCGCACACGGTGATGATCTGCCAGATGCCGCCCGCCATCATGGGCGCGAAACGCAGCCCGTAGGAGATGTCTGGCGGCGCGATATTGATTTGCCAGATGTTCCAGGTCGGCCCCATGGCCGCGCCAAACAGGATCATCGCAGTCCCGGACAGGGTGAAGAAGATGGTCGTGATCCCGAAGAAGCCGACGTAGAACGGACCGACCCAGAAATCGAACAGATCACCCCCCAGGAGGGTTCCACCGCGCACGCGGTACTTTCTCTCAAAGCTCAGCATAGACATTTGCAACCTCCTGTCGCCATGCGACCCAATGGGCACCTGCGCGGTGAGTCTCCAGATATTCGAATGACAGGCGCACCGTCCTTGCGAACGGAATGCGCCTGCCGTTTACAACGGCAGAAGCCGTCAGGGCTTCGGCAATGCCGCGTTTTGGGCAGCCTTCGCGGCTTTCACCGTATCGGGATGCCAGGCATTGATGTTGTAACGATCGCCACTGATCTGGATCAGGTGGATGGTCGTCGAGATGAATGCAATCATCAGTCCGGTCAACACGATCGCCTTGCGGGGATCGATCACACGCCAAATGCGCCACATAGAATCTTCCTTTCGTTAGCTCAATTGAGAAATCACGGTATATACAGCCGACTTGACGCTAGCCAGGGTGGTGCGCGTTCCCTCCGCCCCGGGCAGCCAGTTCCGCCAGTTGAGGGCGAAGATCTGACCAACCACGGCAAGCGCAAGAAACACACAGAAGATCACCACGAAGATTGCGCGATACCCATTGAGGTGGTTATCTGCAATGAACGATGGATCCATAGCGTTTTGACGGGACATAAATACCTCCTAAGACGGTTCGTTCAGAACCAGGGACGCCAGATCCACACCAGGCTGTGCGCAAAGAATGCTCCCGCTGCCCACAACAGGTAACCCTGGATGTAGTACTTGTGGAACTCTTGCGCTTCCTCGTCTGTAAGCCCTGACGGATTCGCTGCTTCAGTCATAGTTAGCACCTCACTCA
This sequence comes from Burkholderiaceae bacterium, assembly GCA_044348035.1. Classification (GTDB taxonomy): domain Bacteria; phylum Pseudomonadota; class Gammaproteobacteria; order Burkholderiales; family Burkholderiaceae_C; genus CAISIP01. Next base: position 878 of record JBIKTP010000258.1, on the reverse strand, counting down.
AAAAGCCTTGCGGCAATCCCCATGCCCTTGCGGGCACGGCACCTTTTGCGCCCGGTTGCCCGGGTGCCTGCACGGTCATTCAAGGGCGCGGGGTCGCAGTTCATGCGGTGGCCCCTGTCTTTGAATGTCCGAACAACTCTGAGAAACGGGCTGCTTCGACGCTGCTGCGCCCGGTTTCCCTTGCATCTCTTTCCGCGCGGTCGCGCATCTGCTTGGCGGCGGAGATGCGCACCAGCACAGGCTGCGCCTCCAGCAGTTCTTCCATCAGGCGCTGTGCCTCCGGCTCCCAGGCCAGGGTCTCGCCTGCCGTCATCCGGCTGTGGGTGGCTTCGATCTTGTCCATCTCGGTTCCAAGAGGAAGGATGTGGAACAAGGCATCAAACAGCGCGTTGCAGAACTCCTGGATGATGTAGGTCGCGCCGGAGTAGCCCATGAAGGGCGTGCCGGTGTGCCGGCGGATGATGGGCAAGGGGAAACTTGCCGGTATGAAGCTGGTTTTCATCATCCCCCCGCCGCCGCATTCGGCAAGGTAGATCCGCTCGTTGTAGCTTCCGTAGAGAACCAGCGGTGTCTTCTCGGTCACCAGTTTGCGCACCGCTGCGTTGTCCGTCTTTGCGCCGGCCAGTCGTGCCACCGCGAAATTGCAGGGCAGCCCCATCTCGTCCTCCAGGAAGTGCCGGATTCCGCGGGTATAGGTTTCATTCGCCACCACGCCAAAGTTGGCGGTACCGAAGAAGTCCTGCGTGACGGAGCGCCACAGGTCCCAGATGGGCTTGATCGTGGTGTGCTTCTCGCGCTCGATGAAAGGTTCCGGGTCCAGGCCCAGGATCTCGCCCAGGGAACGCAGGAACTTGGTGGTGCTGTGCAGCCCGATCGGA
>JBIKTP010000259.1:0-4709 GCA_044348035.1 Burkholderiaceae bacterium | reverse complement strand
GTCCTGTCACGCCTCTGTCTCCATGCAAGTTTTCTCCATACCCGATTGTGCGCGCCAAATGGGCCCACAATCAGAGCCATTCAAGGCAATTCCCAGGTGCCAATTGCATGTTGTCGGAACACCTCATCAGCCATATCGGGATCCTGCACGGCAAGACCGGCATGCCGCTTCACCGCCAACTGTACGAAGCACTGCGCCGCGCCATGCTGGACGGGCGGCTGGTGCCCGGCGACCGATTGCCGTCCACGCGCGAACTGGCGCAGGACCTTCGACTGTCACGCAACACCGTGGTCGCGGCCATGGAACAACTCACCGTCGAGGGTTATCTGCACAGCCGCGTCGGCAGCGGCACCTTCGTCAAGGAGGGGGTCCAGACCCGCACGCACCGTAAACCACCTGCCAGCTCCAGCCACAGGATGGGCCTGTCGCGTCGTGGCCAGGTGATTGCCACCAGCTATTGCGCCGAACAGCTGGAAGTGCAGCCATTCACACCTGGACCGTGTGACTTCAGTGCATTTCCATCGGAACTGTGGCAGCGGCTGCAGACCAAACACTGGAAGATGCGCTACCCGGACATGCTGGACTACAGCGCCAGTGGCGGCTACGGTCCGCTGCGCCGTGCGGTGGCCGACTACCTGAGGGTTTTTCGCAGCGCCGAGATCGACACCGATCAGGTCATCATCACCAACGGCACGCAGCAGTCCCTGGACCTGTGCATACAACTGCTGGCCGACCACCAGGACACGGTGTGGGTGGAGGATCCGGCCTATTGGGGCGCGGCCAAGGCGTTCCTGGCAGGGGGTCTGCGCCTGCATGCCGTGCCAGTGGATGCACACGGACTGGCGCCAGCGCCATGCGACGACAAGGCCACGCCGCGGCTGATCTATGTCACGCCCTCGCACCAATACCCGACCGGTGCCGTCATGGCGCTGGAGCGGCGGCACCAGTTGCTGGGCGTCGCGCGCACGCACAAGGCCTGGATCCTGGAAGACGATTACGACAGCGAGTTCCGCTTCACGGGGCCGCCCCTGGCATCCCTGACCGGACTCGATCCGGACGAACGCGTTCTGTACATGGGTTCCTTTTCCAAGGTGCTGTACCCGGGTTTGAAGCTGGCCTATTTGGTGGTGCCCCGGCGCCTGTCCAGCGTGTTCAAGCAAGCGCACTACGACCTCAACCGACCCGGCCAGATGCCGCTGCAGGCCGCGCTGGCGGAGTTCATCGGCATGGGCCATTTCGCAAATGCGCTGCGCCGCGCCCGTACGAGCTACGGGCAGCGACGGGCACAACTGCTCGCCGCACTGTCGCCTTGCCTGGGCACCGACGCATGGATCAGCGGCGCGGAACAGGGCCTGCATCTGTGCCTGCGCCTGCCAGGCGCCATCGACGACCGGGCCATGGCCCTGGCGATCTCCGGGCGGGGGATGACCGTGCGGCCCCTGTCGGCCTATTGCCTGCAGCGCGACGACCTGCGCGGGCTGGTGATCGGATACGGTTCTGCGCATCCCGCCGACATCGCGCAGTGGGGGCCGCAACTGGCCACGGCCATCATGGAAGAACTTGGCGCTAGAAGGCGTCGCGCAGCCTCTCCCAGGCCATCGCCAGCGCGAGCGCCGGGGTCCTGAGCATGGAGCCGCCCGGAAAGCGGTGGTGCCGCAAACGCGCGAACACATCCAGCCGTTCGGATTGACCCTGGATGGCCTCCGCGACCAGCCTGCCAGCGAGGCCGGTCAGCGCGACACCGTGGCCGCTGAAGCCTTGCAGGTAGTAGATGTTCTGGCCCAGCCGGCCGAAATCGGGCGCCCGGTTCATGCTGATGTCCACGAACCCGCCCCAGACGAACTCGACCGGCACGCCGGCAAGTGCGGGGAAAACCGACGCCATCCGCTGGCGCATGGCGGCCTGGAGATTGCGCGGCGTGCGGGTGGTGTAGCTCACCCGCCCCCCGAACAGCATCCGGTGATCGACACTGAAACGGAAATAGTCGAGGACAAAGTTGTTGTCGCACACCGCAGCCCGGTCACTGATGAGACTGTCGCTCAACGTGGCCGGGACGGGTGCGGTGGCGACCATGTAGGTACCCACCGGCATGATGCGCGGCCTGATCTCCGGCGCCACCCGCGGCCCGTAATCAGCCAGGGTGCAATTGCCCGCCAGTACCGCGAAATCGGCACGGACCTCGCCCGTGGGCGTACGCGCCAGCAGGCTTTGCCCCCGCCCCAGATCCAGCACTGGCGAATGCTCGAAGATCTGCACGCCCAGCGAACGGGCGGCGGCAGCCAGTCCCAGCCCGTATTTCAATGGGTGGAGATGGCCGGAAACCTGTTCGAAGGCGGCCGCACAATACCTGGGGCTGCGGATGTAGCGGCCGACATCGGCCCCCTGCACGACATCGACCTGCAAACCGTAGTCGCGCTGCGCCAATTCCAGTTCCTTCTGCAGCGCGCGCGCCTTGCGCACCGAGTCGGCCACATACAGATACCCCCGCACGCGGTCGCAGTCGATGTCGAAGGCCGCGATCCGCGCATCGATCAGCCCGATCGCCTCCAGCGTCATGTCCCAGATGCGGCGGGCATCCTTGCGCCCGAGCTGGGCCTCGGGCAGGCCCTGCCCGCTGGCGATTCCCACGATGGCCTGGCCACCGTTGCGCCCGGACGCCCCGGCGCAGATGCGGTCGGCCTCCAGCACCACCACGCGCCGCCCCCGCTGGGCCAGTTCGATGGCAGCCGACAGACCGGCAAACCCGGCCCCGACCACCACCACATCGGCTCGCAGCGTGTCGCGCAGCGGCGCCTGCACCGGCGGCCGGTCGACGCTGGCCTCGTAATAGCTGTTCTGGTTGAGCTGGGTATCCGAAACCAGGATCGACGAACGCCACAGTCCCATGACACGCCCTTCAAGCGGCACCCGCCAGGCGCCGGGCCACCTGACCGCTCAGATAGGTCCAGACAAAGGCGGCCGCCGCCTGACTCGTGAGCTCCGCATGGTCGTACGCGGGCGCAACCTCGACACAATCCATGCCGACCCAATGCAGACCTGCCAGTTCCTCCAGAATGGTCATCACCTGTGAACTGCTCAGGCCTCCTGGCTCCGGGGTGCCGGTTCCTGGCGCGAAGGCCGGGTCCAGGCAGTCGATATCCAGGGTGAGGTAACACGGCCGCTGCCCGATCCGCTCGCGAATCATGGCGATCACCTCTGCCAGGCCCTCACCGTCCCTGCCCCGCAGGGCCCGCGCAGTGAAGATCAGCCCACCCTGGTCCTGCACGTACTCGCGGGTCGCCCGGTCCCCCGAGGAACGCAGCCCGATCTGCACGGTGTGCGCCGGCGTCACCAGGCCTTCCTGGATCGCTTCGCGGGTCCAGGTGCCATGGCCGGATGGCTCGTCGAAGTGGTTCCCCCAGGTGTCGCAATGCGCGTCGAAATGCACCAGCGCCAGCGGGCCGTGCAGCCGTCGCGCGGCACGCAGCAGCGCCAGCGTGACGGAGTGGTCGCCGCCCAGCGCCACACAGTGGTGGCGCTGCATCAGGGAACCCGCCTGGGCCTCGATCTGCAGGCGGGCGGCGGCCAGTCCCGCCGCGTTGGGCAGCCGCAGGTCGCCCGCATCTCCCAGCAGACCCAGAGGCGACACCTGGAAGAAGGGATGGATGCCGTCGCACAGCATCAGGCTCGCCCGGCGGATCTCTGCCGGGCCGAACCGGGCGCCAGGCCGGTTAGTCACCGCGCCGTCAAAGGGCACGCCGAACAGCGCAAAGGGCTGCGCGGTGAGCGCCTGTGCGCCCAGGAAATGGTTGCCGTTCATCGCATACGCGAAATCGCCTTGCGCCATGGTGCCGCTCCTGTTTGATCTTGCCGGCAACCTTACCCGATCCGTCACGGACAATGGGGTCCATTTGCCCCGGTCTGCACCGATCCACCCTGTGCCGGCCCGGGCAGACATTGCCAAGCAGCCATGACCACTTCGACCCAGAGACTCCTCGCCTATGGCTGCCTCGCGCTGAGCATGGTGCTCACCGGCAGCTACGTCGCCCTGTCCAAGCCGCTGGTGGCCGCCCTGCCCGTGTTCCTGCTGGCCTGGATGCGCTTCGGCATTGCGGCGGTGGCCATGCTGTCCTGGCTGCGCAAGCCGGCAGACGAGCCACCCCTGACACCGCGCACCCGCCGGCTGCTGTTCCTGGAGTCCTTCCTTGGCAACTTCCTGTTCTCGATCTGCATGCTGTACGGCGTCAGCATGACCAGCGCGGTGTCTGCCGGCGTCGTGATGGCCAGCATTCCGGCGGTCATCGCATTGATGAGCTGGGCCTTCCTGCGCGAGCGCATTGGTACCCGGATGTGGCTGGCGGCCGGATGTGCCGTGCTCGGGCTGGGCTTGCTGGCCTACTCGCGCGCCGGCCCGTCCTCCTCGGCGGGCCCCGGGCATGGCACGCAATGGCTGGGCATCCTGCTGGTGTTCGGTGCGGTCCTGTGCGAAGGCTTCTATGCGGTCATCGCCAAGAAGCTCTCCGGCAGCCTTACACCGAAGCGCATTTCGGCCCTGATCAACCTGTGGGGCTTTGCCCTCATGACGCCGTTCGGCCTGTATTTCGCGGTCGGCTTCGATTTCGCCGGCGTCAGCGGCTCCACCTGGCTTCTGCTCGTGTTTTATGCACTCGCAGCGAGCATGGGTACCGTCTGGCTGTGGATGACCGGTACCCGTCACCTGCCGGCCTCGC
>JBIKTP010000257.1:0-4731 GCA_044348035.1 Burkholderiaceae bacterium | reverse complement strand
ACGACTGCCAGCAGCAGCGCGCCAAAGGTGATCTTCATGGTGTAGAGCCAGCTCACCATGAGCGAGCCCAGGTTGTCCCACAGCGTTCCCAAAACCAGCGTGGGCGCTGGCAGGATGTAGTGCGGGATGCTGTTGATGCGCACCACCAGCTCCCAGGCCAGCAAGGCCATGCCAAAAACCACAAACGGCAGTATCTTCTGAACAGTCTGGCCTGTGGTCCTGCCCCCTCCCCCGAGATGGGAAGGAGGGACAAGCGCGCCAACAGCACCTGGATCGGGCGCGGGTTGGAATGGTTCAGCCATGGTGGTCCCCTGCTCTTTGCAACGCTTGTGAAACTTTCACGCACAGCTCGGCGTAGCGCGGCGTGTTGCGAAAGGAATCCAGCCGCGGGTACGGCTCGTCGACGGGTATGTCTGCAATGATGCGGCCCGGCCGGGCCGCCATCACGATGATGCGCTTGCTCAAGTACACGCTTTCGTACACGCTGTGCGTTACAAAAATCGTGGTGAACTGCTGGGCCTGCCACAGTGCCAGCGTGTCGTTGTTCAGCTTGAAGCGCGTCATTTCGTCGAGCGCGGCAAAGGGTTCGTCCATGAGCAGCAGGCGCGGCTCGGTCACCATCGCACGGGCAATCGACACCCGCATCTTCATGCCGCCTGACAGCTCACGCGGGTACACATGGGCAAACTGCGCCAGGCCAACCTTGTCGAGCACCGCATCAATCTGCGGCTTGGCCGCCTGCCTTGACACACCCTTGAGCCGCAGTGGCAGCCAGACGTTCTCAAACACCTGCGTCCACGGCATCAGCGTGGGCTCCTGAAACACGAAGCTGATGTCTTTGGCGTGGTCGGCTGATTTGTCTGTCCAGTCGATGGAGCCTGCGGTAACGGGCGACAAACCAGCGATCATCTTGAGTGCCGTGCTTTTGCCACAGCCTGACGGGCCCAGCAGGCTGACAAACTCATGCCGTCCGACGGCCAGGTCTACACCCGCAAGCGCCAGTGTGCCGTTGTCGTAGCGTTTTTCAATGCCTCGCAGTTCCAGCAGGGTACTCATGAAGATGGCTGTGAAGAGCGGTAGGGGTGGGCATTCAAGGTTGACAGGGGCAGGCTGCTGATCTCTTGCAAGAGCAGCGCCAACTGCAGGCCCGCCGCGTTGATGACGGCGTGGCCTCTGGCAGCGGTGGCCTGCGTCGCGTCACCCGCCGCACCGTACGGGTTGTAGTCCTGGATTTGCCAGCCCAGTCTGGCCACTGCGCCCTTGCCAAGAACAGGATACTCCAGAGCCCGCTGTTCAGCCTGGGTATGAAAGTGCTGGGCGTGCTGCATGTCCACATATCTCTCCCGCAGCGCGAGCATCATCGACGTTTCCATATCCCCCGCATGGATGCCGAAGCGGTGCTCTGCCGGGTTGAACAGGTTCATCACCTCGTCGCCCAAGGGCAGTGTGAACCAGTTGCCTGAAAAAACAATCAGGTCATGGGCTGTGCGCAAGTCACGCGCCACGATGTCCATGACGCTGACCTGGCCACCATGGCTGTTGAACAGCAGCAGCTTCTTGATGCCCGCGCGCGCCACGCAGGCGCCCAGTTCCATCCACACGCTGATCAGCGTCTGCGCGCTCAGCGTCAGCGTACCGGGGTAGCGGATGTGTTCGTTGCTCTTGCCCACTTGCTGCGTGGGCAGGAAGAGCACGGGGAGCGCTGCGGGCAAGTGTGGCAGGGCCGCTTCAATCACACCGTCAACCAGCGTCGTGTCCACACTCACAGGCAGGTGCGGGCCATGCTGCTCGATCGCGGCGACGGGCAGCACCGCCACGGTCTGGTCAATCACGCTGCTGGCCGCAAGTTGGGAGAAGTGGCGGGATGTCAGGTCTGCCCAGAATCTGGAAGGCAAGTTCATGGTCGGATACTACTTGCAAAAAGCAGGGGCAGGCTCACGCACCCATGCCGGACAGTCTTGTCTCGTTCATGGTCAAGACACGCCATCTCGACAGAAGTTTCCATGCAACAGCCCCGGAAATTGCGGGGTATGGTGCCCGACCAGATGGCGGTCGTCGGGCTGTCGTCGGTAGGCATCGATGGCATCGGCGATATCCTACGGCATGTCTGCCGGGCGCCGGTGGCCGCCAGCCAGGGCTGTCGGCACGGTGGCGGCCGCGACAGTCGATTTTTTAACCCAGGGAAACATCCATGAGCAAAGCCATTCGTATCGAGAAAAACGGCGGACCCGAGGTCCTGCAACTGGTCGACGTGCAGGTCGGCCAGCCCGGACCCGGCGAGGTCCGCATCCGCCACAAGGCCATCGGCCTGAACTACATCGACGTCTACCAGCGCGACGGCTTGTACCCGCTGCCCTTGCCGCTGCAACTGGGCATGGAGGCCTCGGGCGTCGTCGAGGCCGTTGGCGCCGGGGTGACGCACCTGCAGGTCGGCGACCGCGTCGCCTATGCCAGCCAACCGCCGGGCAGCTACTGCGAGGAGCGCGTCATGCCTGCCAAGTGCGTGTGCAGGTTGCCCGACGCGATCGATTTCGACACCGGTGCGGCCATGATGCTCAAGGGCCTGACGGCCCAGTACCTGCTCAAGAAGACCCTGCCCCAGGGCGGACTGCAAAGCGGCGACCACATCCTGTTCCACGCCGCTGCGGGCGGTGTGGGCCTGATTGCGTGCCAATGGGCCAAGGCACTGGGGTACCAGCTGATCGGCACGGCAGGCAGCGATGCCAAGTGCGCCCTGGCGCGCGAACTCGGGGCCGCCCACACCATCAACTACAACACCGAGGACTTCGAAGCCCGGGTCAAGGAAATCACCGGCGGCAAGGGTGTCAAGGTGGTGTACGACTCGGTCGGCAAGGACACCTGGGAGAAGTCGCTGAACTGCCTGGCGCCCTTCGGGCTGATGGCCAGCTTCGGCAATGCCTCCGGCGCCGTGGCGCCGTTCGCGCCCGGCATCCTGGGCGCCAAGGGTTCGATCTACGTGACGCGCCAGACGCTGTTCACGCACATCTCCACGCGCGAAAGCACCCAGGCCATGGCCGACGACCTGTTCGGGATCGTCACCAGCGGCAAGGTGAAGATACGCATCGACCAGCGTTACCCGCTGGAGCAGGTGCAGCAGGCCCACCGCGACCTGGAAGCGCGCAAGACCACGGGCTGCACGATCCTGACCCTGTGAGCCGTCACGGGAACAGCACGCTGCCAACACCAGGCCATGCGGGCCAGCGCGCGCCCGTCACGGCCGCTGCAAGCGGTATGGGGCGCGTCGCAGGCATTGCTGGACGCGGACGCGCGCGTCTTTGTCTGCGACGGCGACCGGGACCCCCTGGCGGCGGCAATCGCGGCCGAGCCCAGGCTGCAGGGGATGCACTGGCGGCCACAGCACCAGCGCTGCCATCCGCTGCATGCACTCCAGCGGACCCATCACCGGAGGCGCGGCGCCGTCCCCCAAGGGGTCTTGCGCGTGGGCTTTGCGCAGGTTGTAGCCGGCTGCCCAGCTGAAGGCGTGCAGCGCATCACCCATCGAGCCCTGCAACCAGCAGCGGTCCATTGGCGTTGCTGCGACCCGCACCGACCCTTTGATCGGCTCCCACGGCAGCCGGGTTGCCAGCACCGCCGGCGTGGCGGGTTTTTGCAGGGCGCAGCCTACGCTGCGGCGATGTACTGAGTGTCGAAAATTTCAAGAATGACGCGACTGCGGACTCGGAAAAGGTCCTCGTCCGGGTGCATCCGACTGAAGCGGTACTGGTCGCAGGGTCGCGCGAACCGTCACGGTCGGCGGCGTCGGCTCATGGTTCGCGCAAGGCACGACGAAACGCGTCGGAGAATGGCTTTCTCAGGTAATCGAAGGTGCTGCGCGGCCCGGTGAGGATGAAAACATCCATCGTCATCCCGGCCCGGACCTTGTACCCGGCATCGTCCTCGGAAGCCACGCGTATGGTGAAGTAGGGTTGACCGGAACGCTCGTCGACGATGCGGTCCGAGGAAACATGCCGCACCACACCGGCGATGACATCCGGCATGGTCACCCCCTGGATCAGCGGACGCATTTCGACGCGCTGCCCGACCGCCACATGCGGCCTGCTGTCCGGCGTGATGCGGGCCTCGATCTGCACAGGCTCGCCGTCTGGCACGATGCTCAGGAGCGTCTGGTTGGCCGCCACCACGGCCCCGCTGGAAAACACCGTCGCGCCGAACACCGTCCCGGCGACCGGCGCGCGCACCTTGAGCCGGTCGGCGATCGCCGCCGAGGCCACACGGCGCTGCGCCATGTCCTCGAGGGTGGATTGCGCGATCGCCAGATCGGCGCCAGCCCTGCGCCGGCGATCTACATCCAGCATCGACAGCGCCCGTGCCGTGTCATTGAGCCGCTGCCTCGCCTGCGCCAGATCGGCCATGCTCGCCTCGCGGCGGGAGCGGTAATCGTCAAGCTGGCGCTGAAAGGTATGCAGCGCAATTGCGCTCACGAAACCGGCGCGGTGCAGGTCCGTATTGGCCGCAAGCGTTGCCGCCACCGTCGCTGCGCCGCTGTTGTCCGCCTGCACCTTCGCTTCGAGCGCTGTGACCTCCCTCTCGACTTCCCTGATCTGCTCCGCCAGGAACTTGCGCTGGCGCTCGTGCGCCTCGACGCCAAGCAGGAAGCTGTCGGCCTCGGCCCTTGCGATCTGGATCGCGGCCGGCGAGGGGGACTGGTCCCCGGCGCCATCGAGCTGCGGCGCCCAGCGAAAATCGCCT
>JBIKTP010000256.1:0-4734 GCA_044348035.1 Burkholderiaceae bacterium | reverse complement strand
CCGGCCAGTGGGTGCGGGTATTGAAACCGCTGGTGCCATGAACCTTCCCGTCAAGAAACCGGTGCCGCCGCGCACCGCGCATGTGGGGCCCGTCGACTGGCGCAGTCTCGTGGAATGGCTGCGCGCCGATGGCGTGATCGCCGATGACGAGGCCCAGCGCACGATCGCGCGCTGCTCCCAGGCCGAGAGTGCCCAGCATCCGCTGGTCCGGCTGGCCAGCGTGTCGATGCGGCGCCTGTCCGATGGCCGCGCGCTGGATGTCGAGTCCCTGGCGCAATGGCTGGCCGGGCGCGCGGGCATCGACTACCTGCGCATCGACCCGCTCAAGGTGGATGTGGGCAAGATCGCCGATGTCATGAGCGCCGCCTATGCCGAGAGGCACCGGGTGCTGCCTGTGCAGGTGAGTCCGACCGAAGTGGTCGTCGCCACGGCCGAGCCTTTCATCACCGACTGGGTGGCCGAGGTCGAGCGGCAGTCCCGGCGCAGCGTGCGCCGGGTGGTGGCCAGCCCGGGCGAGATCATGCGCTTCACGGCGGAGTTCTTTGCGCTGGCCAAGTCGGTCCGCGCCGCGATGAAGTCCGGCGGCAACAGTGGCGGCGCCAGCTTCGAACAGCTGGTCGAGCTGGGCAAGGCCAACAAGCAGCTCGATGCCAACGACCAGGGCGTCGTGCAGGTGGTGGATTGGCTGTGGCAATACGCCTTCGACCAGCGCGCCAGCGACATCCACCTGGAGCCGCGGCGCGAGCAGGGTGTGATCCGCTTCCGGATCGACGGCGTCCTGCACCCGGTCTACCAGATGCCGATGGGGGTGCTCAATGCCATGACGGCGCGCATCAAGCTGCTCGGGCGCATGGATGTGGTCGAAAAGCGCCGCCCCCAGGACGGCCGCATCAAGACCCGCAACCCGCGCGGCGACGAGATCGAGATGCGCATCTCGACCCTGCCGACAGCGTTTGGCGAGAAGATGGTGATGCGCATCTTCGACCCCGAAACCGCGGTCAAGGACCTGGACGCGCTGGGCTTCTCGCCCCACGACGCGCAGCGCTGGGAGGCGCTGGTCAAGCGTCCGCACGGCATCATCCTGGTGACCGGGCCCACCGGCTCCGGCAAGACCAGCACGCTGTATTCCACGCTCAAGCGCATTGCCACCGAAGAGGTGAACGTGAGCACGGTCGAGGACCCGATCGAGATGATCGAGCCGTCCTTCAACCAGACGCAGGTGCAGCCGCAACTGGATTTCAACTTCACCGAAGGCCTGCGCGCCCTGATGCGCCAGGACCCGGACATCATCATGGTGGGCGAGATCCGCGACCTGCAGACTGCCGAGATGGCGGTGCAGGCAGCCCTGACCGGCCATCTGGTGTTCTCGACCCTGCACACCAACGATGCGCCCTCGGCAGTGAGCCGGCTGATGGAACTGGGCGTGCCGTCCTACCTGATCAATGCCACGCTGCTGGGAGTGCTGGCACAGCGCCTGGTGCGCACCCTGTGCAAGCAATGCAAGCAGCGCGACGAGGCCGCCAGCCGCGAGGCCCTTGATGAAGCGATCAAGCCCTGGCAGATCAACGGCGGTTACCGCCCCTACAAGCCAGTGGGCTGTGTCGACTGCCGCATGACCGGCTTTCTCGGGCGCATGGGCCTGTATGAACTGCTGGTCGTCAGCGAGGCTTTCAAGGCCACCGTCACCCGTGAACCCAGCATCGATGCGCTGCGCCGCCAGGCTGTCCAGGATGGCATGCGACCGCTACGGCTCGCTGGCGCACTGCGCGTGGCGGAGGGGCTCACCGTCTTGCCGGAGGTGCTGGCCTCCACCCCGCCGCTGGTCTGACGCCCTGCTGTCGCCCAGATGACATAGGTGTAACCCACATGTTTTTTCGCGCTGGAACCCGTGCACAATGGCGCAGGTTTTTGTTTGAGGAGCTCTAGAGTGAACATAAAGAGTCAGAAAGACTTTTTTTCCGGCCTCGTATTCGTGGTCGTCGGAAGCGCTTACGCACTGGGCGCAAACAACTACAAGATAGGCGAGGCTGCCCGCATGGGCCCCGGTTACTTTCCGTTGATGCTGGGGATTCTGCTCGCCGTGCTCGGAATCGTGGTGATCTTCAAGGCCATGGTCGTCGAGACGATGGACGGCGACAAGGTAGGAAGCATTGCCTGGAAGCCGCTGTTCTTCATCATCGTTGCCAACCTGGTCTTCGGGATCCTGCTGGGGGGGCTGCCGAGCATCAAGTTCCCCTCATTCGGATTGATCGTGGCGATCTACGCCTTGGTGCCGATCGCGGCGCTCGCCGGTGATGAGTTCAAGCTCAAGGAGGTGCTGGTGCTGGCGACCATCCTCGCTGCCCTCAGTTACTTCGCGTTCATCTACGCGTTGAACCTGCAGTTTCCGCGGTGGCCTGCATTTCTCGTCGGCTGAGGGTAAACCATGGAACTGCTTGCAAATCTTTCGCTGGGTTTTGGCGTAGCTTTCACGCCGATCAACCTCCTGTACGCCTTTATCGGGTGTCTGCTCGGCACCCTGATCGGCGTTTTGCCGGGCATCGGGCCGCTGGCCACGATCGCCATGCTGCTGCCCGCCACTTACGCGCTTCCGCCGGTGTCGGCGCTCATCATGCTGGCCGGCATCTACTACGGCGCCCAGTACGGCGGCTCCACCACGGCCATTCTGGTCAACCTGCCGGGAGAGGCGTCGTCCGTCGTCACGGTGATCGATGGTTACCAGATGGCACGCAAGGGCAGGGCGGGGCCTGCGTTGGCGGCAGCCGGGCTGGGATCATTCTTCGCTGGCTGTGTGGGCACCCTGGTCCTGGCGGCTTTTGCGGTGCCGCTGACCGAGGTCGCCTTCAAGTTCGGACCGGCGGAATACTTCTCCCTGATGATCCTGGGCCTGATCGGTGCCGTGGTGCTGGCGTCGGGTTCGCTGCTCAAGGCGTTCGGCATGATTTTGCTGGGCCTGCTGATGGGCCTTGTGGGCACCGATGTGAATTCGGGCGTGGCGCGCTTCAGTTTCGACATTCCGGAGCTGACCGACGGGCTGGGCTTCATCGCGGTCGGCATGGGTATCTTCGGTTATGGCGAAATCATCAGCAACCTGGGCAAGCATTCCAGCGAGCGGCAGATCTTCGCCGCCCGTGTGGAAGGGCTGATGCCTACCAGCGAGGATTTCAAGCGCATCGTGCCGGCTGTGCTGCGGGGCACCATGCTCGGATCGGTCCTCGGCATTCTGCCTGGCGGAGGTGCCGCCATGGCGTCCTTCGGCGCGTACACGATCGAGAAAAAGACCAAGCTGCATGCGGGGGAAGTCCCCTTCGGCAAGGGCAACATCCGCGGCGTGGCGGCGCCGGAGTCGGCGAACAACGCCGCATCGCAGACTTCCTTCATCCCGCTGCTGACGCTGGGTATCCCGCCGAATGCCGTGATGGCGCTGATGGTCGGTGCGATGACCATCCACAACATCCAGCCCGGCCCGCAGGTCATGACCAGCAACCCGCAGCTCTTTTGGGGCCTGATTGCTTCGATGTGGATCGGCAATGCGATGCTGATCATCCTGAACCTGCCGCTGATCGGCATGTGGATCAAGCTGCTGACCGTGCCCTACCGCTGGCTCTTCCCGGCCATCGTGCTGTTCTGCGCGATCGGTGTCTACTCCACCAACAACAACACCTTCGACATCTGGCTGGTGGGTTTTTTCGGGGTGGTGGGTTATATGTTCATCAAGCTGGGCATCGAGCCGGCCCCCTTGCTGATGGGCTTCATCCTCGGCCCGATGATGGAGGAAAACCTGCGACGGGCCCTGCTGCTCTCCCGGGGCGACTGGAGCGTGTTCGTCACGCGCGGCCTGTCCGCATCCTTGCTGGCGGTGGCGGTCCTGTTGCTGGTCATCGTGCTGTTGCCGTCGGTCAAGAAGAAGCGCGAAGAGGCGTTCGTCGACGACTGACGCCGCTGCCCACACCTGTCAACGGCACCTCCAGGTGCCGTTGTTGCTGGTGCACTCCGCAGCCGCGCCCGCCCTGCGCCACAATCTGCGCACGAGGTTCCGATGCAAATCCCCCACCAGATCCGGCAGCATCCGCAACGGGCGGTGCTGCACAATGAAATCCACGCCCGGCCGCCCGAGGCCCTGAGCGCGCCACTGGCCATCTCGCACATGGTGCTGCTGTGTGATGCCCAGGAGCGCGAGGCCAGCCGCGCGCATGTGCAGCGCCTGCTGCGCGACTACCACCTGCCCCAGCCCGACGCAGCCTGCACGCATCTGCGCATGGAAGTGGGCCGTTTTCGCATCCGCTGGGAGCTGCACACGGAATTCGTGAGCTGGACCTTCCTCCATCCGGCCCGGCTGGACGCGTTTGGTGAACGCGAGCCTGAATGCGCCACGGATATCGTTCCGCAGGACTGGCTGGCCGCCTTGCCCGGGCAATGCCTGGTCAGCCTGCACCTGTGGGCCGTTCCCTCGACCAACCTGGACGCCGGTGTGCTGGTCAAGCATGTGCTGAACGAAGACACGCTGGTTGCCTCCACGGTGGCCGATGGATTTGGCGAGGTCTACACCGACTTTGCCATCCATCCCGACGGGTTCTCGCGGATGGTCCTGCTGGCTGGCGGCATGAGCCCACGGCGCCTCGGGCGGCTGGTGCAGCGCCTGCTGGAGATAGAGACCTACCGCATGGCGGCCCTGCTCGGTTTGCCAGCCGCCCGGGAGGTTTCCGCCGTGCTGGCATCCGCCGAGCGGGAGCT
>JBIKTP010000255.1:0-4736 GCA_044348035.1 Burkholderiaceae bacterium | reverse complement strand
TACATGTACTCGGCACCGATGGTGCCGCAATAGGTCTCGCGCAGCGCATTGAGCAGGTCGCGCAGGCTCATGCGGTCCTTGCCGAAGAAGGCGTTGCTGGTGTCGAACACGGCTTCCTGGTCGGCGTCGCTGAAGCCGTAGAAGGCGCTCTCCAGCTCGGGAATCTTGTCCCGTTCCCGCCGTTTGAGCGGGTCCAGGTCGGCCCAGCGCGCGCCCACATTGCGGTAGGCTGCGATCAACTGCTGCACTGCGGTCCGCTTGCGGCCCATTTCTGCGTCGGCGCTGGCCACCACCACCTTGGTGCCGCCCTGCTTGGCACGCTCGGCAAAGGCGTTCACCACCGGCTGATGTGGCACGTCTCTTGAATCAGAGCCGTCGACGGCCGGAACATGCTGCAAGGCATCGAAGTAGTCTCGCCAGGAATCCGGCACGCTGCCCGGGTTGGCGAGGTAGTTCTCGTACATCTCCTCGACGTACGGGGCATTGCCACCAAACAGGTAGGTATTGGATTGGTAGGCGTGGTAGACCGACACCGGGGTGGACCCGGGGGGGAGGGACTGACTCATGTTCGCTGAACTCCGTTTCCCTGCAGGAAACATTGGCTGGTCAAAGCTGGTTGATTAACCTTCCGCGTCACGGCTGAACCGGTTGGCGGATGCGACTGTGGCATGGGAAGGGCCTCGGTACCCGGCGATTGTGCCACCGATGTCCGTCACGCCCGGCCCGTGCCACCCCGATGCTGCATTCGCAGGCTTGCTGCGGGATTACGGCCGGCGCCGTAGCGCAAATGTCTCCAATCCGCGTCGCGACCTTGCAGACGGGCTGACTTGGGTGGTATAAGCGCCTGAGAATCCGAACCGTTGCGAGATACGCCATGACAACCAGACTCCTGCGCGCGCCGCTTGCCGCTCTCCTGCTATCCCTGTGCCTTGCACCCGTAGCCGTGCATGCCCAAGCCGATGCCGTGGTCCGGGAGGCGCTTGCGATGACAGAATCGGGCCGGGCACGGCAGGCCTACGACATGCTCGAGCCCCTGGAGGTCCAGCGGGCGGGTGACCCCGACTTCGACACCGTGTTCGGCATCGCAGCCAATCTCGTCGGAGAACACGCGCGCGCCGTGATGGCACTGGAGCGGGCCACGCAGGTGCAGCCGGGCAATGCCCGTGCCCGGGCCGAACTCGGACGCGCCATGTTTGCGGTCGGTGACAGCAAGTCTGCACGGGTTCTGCTGGAGCAGGCCAAGAGCCAGGGCGCCCCGGCAGTTGCCGCGTTGACCATCGACCAGTTCCTGCGGGCCATCGATATGGCGGAGTCGCTGATGCGGTCCACCTGGCGGGGGTATGTGTCCTTCGGCCTCGGGCACGACAGCAACCTATCCAGCGGTCCGGCAGATGCCAACGTGGCGGTTCCGGCGCTGGGCGGGGCCGTCACGCTGGCCGCCAATGCCGTCAAGCAAGGCGCCGGCTTCGGGCACGTGGCCGCAGGCATCTCGGGCCGCCATGTGATCGACTCGCGCTGGTCGGTGATCGGCAGCGCCGGGTACAACCACCGCATCAATTTCGGCGCCTCGGATTTCAACAACAGCCAGCTCAACCTGGAGGGCGGTGCGGCCTACCGGGTCGATCGCCAGGAATACAGCGTGGTTGCGGTGCACGAAGACTACCGTGTGGACGGCGCCACCAACCGTTCCCAGAACGGCCTGGTCGGCGAATGGGTGTACCGCATCAACAACCAGCAAGAGGCAGGCGCCTACCTGCAGTACTCCAATCTGCAGTACCCGGGGCAACGCCAGCGGGATGCCCAAAGGGTCGTCGTCGGGGCCTCGTATGCACAGCAACTGGGTGACGGATGGCTGGCCTGGGGGGGCGTCTACCTGGGCAGCGAACACGAGAAGGCAGCCAACCAGCCGCACCAGGGGCACCGCATGGGAGGGCTTCGGGCCGGCGCGCAGAAGACCTTCAGCGACAGCCTTGCGGCCTATGCCTCGCTGAACTACGAGCGCCGCAATTACGGCGGGCAGGACCCGTTCTTTCTGGCGCAACGCCAGGATCGCCAGCTCAGCCTGGGCCTGGGCCTGAACTGGGTGCCGGTCAAATCATGGCGTGTGACCCCCCAGCTGACCCATGTCCGCAACCAGTCGACGGTAGTCATCAACGATTACGACCGCACAACGCTCTCGGTCTCGGCACGTTACGAATTCTGAAGATCGCCATTCCCCGGCACGCCCACTGCAGAACATCCACCATGAAGCATCCATTCAAACTCAGGAACGCCGTATTGCTGATGGCGCTTGCGGCCGCGTATCCCCTCACGGCCCTTTCTGCCGCGGGGGTCGCGCAATATGCGGTGGGGGACGTGTCGGTGCGCCGCGGACCGGCCAACCTGCAGGTTGCGAAAGGCCAGCTGATCGAGTCCGGTGACAACATCGTGACAGGCGCCAACGGTCAGGCGCAGATCCGCTTTTCCGATGGCGGGCTGGTGTCCCTGACGCCCAACAGCCAACTCAACATCAACCGGTATGCCGACGAGAACGATGCAGGCAAGGACAGTTTTGCCGTCAGTTTCCTGCGCGGCGGCATGCGTGCCATCACCGGCCTGATCGGCAAACGCCGGGCCGAGAACTACAAGGTCACCACCAACACCGCGACCATCGGCATCCGGGGTTCCGCCTTTTCGGCAAAGATCAACCCCGATGGCACGATGGACGTCGCCGGTGAGCAGGACACCATCGAGGTCTGCACCAACGCGGGGTGCGTGCCCCTGATCGTCGGCGAGATCGTCCGTGTGGAGAGCCAGGACCGCCTGCCGACCCGTACCGCACAGCGCTCCAATGTGCCCCCGCTGGCGGCACGCGAGGACCTGTTCACGCCGCAAAACCCGGCCGACATCACGCCGCCCGGGCTGCCAGGCAATGAAGCGGTCACGGAGCACACCGATATCGCCGCCATGTTCGCATCTGGTGACGACTTCCTGTTCGACGACCACCCCCGCGGCGGCAACCCCTATTCCTACAGCGGTGGCGCCAGCTTCATAGGGTCCTTTCTCACCAGGCACGACGATGGCGCGTCCGGATACGGGGGCAGCTCGGTGCTGTCCACCTCGATCACCACACCCAACGCGGGGGCCCTGGGCTCGGTCGGTGACCCTGATTTCATCGGCTGGGGTTATTGGGCCAGCGGCAGCGCCAGCGGGCCGGTGGGCAACGGAACGGTGACCGACGTCCACTACCTGGCAGGTCGCCCGACACCACATGGCCAGATGCCCGTGACCGGTTCTGCCACCTACAACCTGGCGGGCGGCACCGCACCCACCGCCACCAGCGGCGGCACGACGCTGACCGGCACCCTGTTGAGCGCGTCACTCACTGCCTATTTCGATGCTGGTTACGTCGATGCGACAGTGAGCACACGGTTCACCCAGCCTGGCGGGAGCGTGGTCAACGTGAACATCACCGATCTGGCCGGCATCAACGGCTCAACATTCCGGTCGGTCGGCTGCGGCAATGGCAACGTCAACGGCTTCTTCACCGGCGCACTTGCTGCGCGTGCAGGCATCGTCTACAGCAAGAGCGGTACGCCCGTGGGCCTGGTGCGTGGTGCGGCTGGATTCACCCGTGGCGCCATAAGCACCCCGGATTTCCCGTCGGCAGAATAAAGCCAGTGAACCGCACGCTTCAGCGGGCATAGTTCTCGACAATCTGCCCGAATGCCTGCGGGCCATGCAGCTGCAGCGCACGGGCGCGGGCCGCCTCCCCCATCCGGTGGCGTGCTGGCGCAGACATGACCAGGGCTTGCAGGGCCTGTACAGCGTCGTTCTGGTCGCGCACCAGCAGGCCGTCGGCGCCATGGTGGATCTGCTCTGCATACCCGCCATTGGCCGCAGCGACCACCGGCAGACCGGCGGCCATGGCTTCCAGCACTACCCGGCCATAGGGCTCGGTGAATTTGCCGGTGCGGTAGAAAAAGATGTCCAGACCGGCCAGGAAGTCCGCCACCGGTTCGGCACCTGCAGGCAACAAGGCGATGTCGGGCTCCTCGCCCAGCCAGGGCTGCAAGCACTGGCCCCCCAGTATCCGGACCTGCACCCCGCGCGCCGCCAGCGTACGGTAGAGCGGGACATCCCGCGGGTCGTGTTTCTCCAGCACGTCCCGGCTGACCCGACCCACGGTCAGATGGCCCCTGTCCGCCCGTGGAAGCGGTATGCGCAGGAATTCGTCGAGCCGGATCAGGCTCGGCTCCACCCGGCCGGGCAGGCCGACCGAGGCCCGGATCGCACCGGAGACGAACACCAACTCCGGATCGATCCCGGTGCCGGCGCGGATCCGCGTGATGGCGTCGAAAAGCCGCTGGTGGCTGGGCAGGTTGTAGCGCAGCGTGACACGGCGAACACCGCATTGCTCCAGCCAGGGGCCGAGCTGGACGTGCACACCACCGATGAGCAGATCGCCGCCCTGCGGGAAGGCGCCATCGGCCATGGACAGTGGCTGCACACCCTGTTGCACGAAGAACGGATGGGGCGGCACGTCGGACCACAAGCGGACCGAGCGCCGGCCGTGCAGGGCCTGCGCCAGATCCGGCAGGGAGCGCTCCGCCCCGGTATGCGGATCGTCGAAACGTCCGACGATGTGCAGGGGGGCTGTGAGGTGCGGCTCCGTCATGGCTGTCTGAGCATTATGGCGACGGCGCCGGGCACACGCGAAAGCTATACTGAACCGTGGAGACCAATCCTTCCCACGC
>JBIKTP010000254.1:0-4743 GCA_044348035.1 Burkholderiaceae bacterium | reverse complement strand
CCTTTACCGTGGCGCTGGCAGTGGGTGCCATCGACGAGTTCCACCAGATGTCGCTGCCCGGCCGCGCCGCCGGCTGGGACGACCTGGCCTTCGACACCCTGGGCGCTGCGCTGGGCGCCACCGCCCAGGGCTGGCGCGGGGTGGCCAAGCGCTGGGTGGAGCAGAGGGTGCTGGGGCGGCGTTGAGGTGTTCATGCGGTGGCGATCAGCGTTGGCTTGTTCATTCGGCGCTGTCTTGTTTTGCGTGGTAGCCGCCAGTCTTGGGTGGGCCCATGAATTCGACAAGGCTCGACTCACGCAGGTTCCGCAGGCGGCGTTCAACGGTTCGCACTGCAAGCCCCAGCGCATTGGCAATCGTTTGGGCGCGCACGCCAGGATGTGCCACGATGTAGCGAAGCACGTCGTCCGGCGTCTGGGCGCCAGGTGACGTGGCGGATTGATTTACTCCGCCGCTTACTCCGCCATTTACTCCGCCATTTACTCCGCCATCTCGTGGTGGAAGCCGGAAGGTCACGTTGACCGAATGCACATCCGAAGTCACGATCACGGGCGCCCTGCCTGCCTGCCGCAACAACTCGGCAATCTTGTTGGTGCCACGCCCCCAAGTCTCAATGTGCCCACGGCGGTAGTAGACGCCGGCAATCGTCGGGTTCCAGGGCATCGATTCATGCGGCTGCTGCAGCATTTCAGGCGTCAGGCCAAAGTGCAGGCCGCCGGGGGAAATGATTTCAAGGCGGTCGTCGTACAAAGCAACGCCGATGGACCCGCTGAAGTTGGCATAGTCCCGGTGCACAAAAGCATTGGCCAAGGCCTCTCGCACAGCCTCGACCGGCAGCGCTGGCGTGTCCTCCCGCTCCATTTTGCCGGGGATGATCCGTCCAGCTACCGGCAGCCAGTCGATCAGAAAGCGCTCGGCCCGGCGCATCAGGTCAAATGCATTGCCTTGGTATTGGCGGTTGTCCAGAAACTCGCTGCGCGTCGTGCCTTTGAAGCGGGCGACACGCAGTTTGAACTGGGGAAATTCTGCACGCGGACTATCGGCCTTGCAAAACAGGGCGGCTGCGGCGCGGTTCAGGCGACCATCGGTGGTCAACAAGTTCAAGCCGCGCAAAATCGCCATCGGGTCGCGCGTGCCGGGTTCGTCGCTGCGGCCACGGCGGATGGCCTCTTCAATCGTCTGGGTGATTTCAGTGGCGTCTAGCATGTCGAGGGTCCAACCCTCGGCGGGTTGCAGCTCCCATCGGTCCGTGGCGTTCAAGGATTCCACCAGCAGGCGCTGGTAATTCACCCGTGGCATGGCGCGGGTTGTATTCAGCACGCGTTCGTACGGAACGCCCCTGAAAGTGATCGGCACGTTGTTGGCCTTCGGAACATCGAGCGAAATCACCTCCAGTGAATTGGCCAGATGAAGGCGCTTCAAGCCGGGTGTCAACGCTGGCTCGAAACCTTGAAACTCTTGTGCAAGCTCTTCAAGGGTCCGGTCAGTGACCTGTTGCCCCACGACTTTGCCCGACGGTGTAATGCCAAACAGCAACTGGCCACCTTGGCCATTGGCGAATGCGCAGAGCGTGCGGCAGGCACGGTCCTTCTCGGCCGTGGACTTCTTGAATTCCACGGTCTGCGATTCGCCCTGTCGGGCCAGGTTGATCACGTCGGCCAATTGCATTGCTTTCAGGTCAAGAACGCTTTTCAGTCTTCATTCAGAATCGCCCTCACCAGCACCACCCCGCTGTCCTGCAACCTCCGCGCCAGCAAGGCGGCATCCGGCGTGCGGGTCTTGTTCTTGCGGGTCTGGCGAGCATGGCCGCAAGTTGGCCTGCTTCGGTCCCGAGCATGGGGGTGGGGGCGGTCGCAACTGTCATGGGCTAGTAATGAAATCGCAATTGGGCGAGCTGCAAAGCATCGCCTTCTATGCGGTAAACCATGCGATGTTCATCAGTAATTCGGCGCGACCAAAAATCCGCCAGTGCGTGCTTGAGAGGTTCGGGTTTTCCGATGCCTCCGAATGGCGCGCGCTGCGTTTCCTGGATGAGTTTGTTGATGCGTTCGACCATGCGTTTGTCCTGCTTTTGCCAGTAAAGGTAGTCTTCCCTGGCCTGACCAGCAAAAACCAGCTTCACGCCGACAGCTTCCGCTCAACACCCTGCCCCGCATTCAATTGACCAATTGCGCCAAGCAAGCGCTTGACGTTGGCGGGGGTACGCAACAGGTAGGCGGTTTCTTCCATGGCCTTGTAGTCCTCCAGTGAGAGCATCACAACGGACTGTTCGCCGTTGCGGGTAATGATCAATGGTTCATGGTCGTTACAGACTCGATCCATCGCATTGGCCAGATTTGCGCGAACTGTGGTGTAGGTGATTGCGTCCATAGAGCTCCTTATATGTACGCATTACTGTACATCAATATCGGAATTTCAGTCGTCATTCAGAATCGCCCCCACCAACACCACCCCGCTGTCCTGCAACCGCCGCGCCAGCAGCGCAGCATCCGGCGTGCGGGTCTTGTTCTTGCGCGTCACCACCACCGCAGCACCCGCCTGGGCGGCGATGATCTCGGCGTCGGCATAGTCGCTGCCGGCCGGGCTGTCGATGATGATCACGTCGAACTTCTCGGCCGCCGCACGCAGCAGCGCGCCAAAGGCCGGGCGGCCCAGCAGCTCCTGCGGGTTGGGCGGCACGGCGCCGGCGGGCAGCACATGCAGGCCTTTGAGGCCGGGCACGGGCACCGCAACCTCTAGCCCGGCGCGGTCGGCCAGAATGCCGGACAGGCCGGCGCTCTTGCCCAGCATGAACAAACTTTGCTGGCGCGACTGGCGCAGGTCGGCGTCGATCAGCAGTGTGCGCTCGCCCTGCTGCGAGAAAACGATGGCCAGGTTGGCCGCCACGAAGCTGCGGCCCTCGCCCGCGCCGGGGCTCACCAGCGCCACCACCTTGCGCGACGGGTCGGTGTTGAACCAGCGCAGCATCAGCTGGCTGCGTACCGCGCGCAGGTTTTCGCCCACCTTGCTGAAGGGCTTGTAGGCGGCCACCAGCTCGGGGCTGCGGCTGGTGTCCTGCTCGGGCAGGTACGAGTAGTCGAACTGCTTCGACAGCGCATAGTCGATGTCGGCCTTGGTCAGCAGCTTCAGGGCCAGCGCGGCGTCGCCAAACTGCGACTTGTCCTTTTGCTGGCGCTGCAGGATGCGCTCGGCGTCGGCCGCGCTCAGGCGGCCGCTGGCCACCAGGATGTCGCCGATGGAGCGGGCACCGCCAGTGGCGGGGGCTGCTGCTGCGGGGGCGCCGGGTGGCGGTGTCTGCGGGGCCAGCTGGTTCATGGTGTTGTTGATGGTGCTCATGCTTTGGCTCCTGCCATGGCCAGGGCAGGGGCGCCGCCGGCTTTGCGCCTGACCATGCTGCCGGCAGCGGCAATGGTGCCCAGCACGGGCAGGTCCAGCGCCTCGGACAGGTCGTCGGCCGAGCGCACGCGGCGGTTGGCCAGCTCCAGCATCAGCGCCAGGCCCACGCCCAGCAGCGTGCCAAGGAAGATGGACACCAGCACGTTCAGGAGCACGCGCGGGCGCGACGGCTCCGTGGGTGCGGCGGCCGCGTTCAGCAGGGCCAGGTTGGTCTGGCTGTTCTGGCTCTCCACGTTCGACTGCGATGCGCGCTGGCTGATCAGCTCAAACGAGCGCTGGGCGGTCTCCACGTCGCGGCGCAGCACGTTCAGTTCGTCGCGCTGCTTGTTGAGCGTGAGCACGCGGGTCTTCTGGGCGGCCAGGGCGGCCTGCAGCTGGCCTTCGCGCTGCTTGCCCACCTGGTAGGTGGTGTCGATCGAGGTGGTGATCTTGCGGGTTTCGGTCTCCAGCTGGGCCTTCAGGGTGGCCAGCTCGGCCTCGGTGCGCTGGGTCTGGGGGTGGTTCTTGCCCAGGTTGATGTTGCTCTCCTGCAGCCGGGCGTCCAGCCGGGCGATGTCGGCTTTCAGGCCGTTGACCAGCGGGCTTTGCATCACCTCGGCCACGGTGTCGGCCTTGGCGTTCTGGCGCTTGCTCTGGCTGTCGGTGGTCAGCGCCTGGATCTGCGTGAGCTGGCTGGAGGTTTCGTTGAGCTTGGCGGTTTCGAAGTCCAGCCGGTCGTCCACCGTGGTGATGCCGTTGGCCTGCTGGTAGTCGGACAGCGCCTTTTGCGCGGCTTCGAGCTTGTCGCGCATCTGCTTGGTCTGCTCTTCGAAGAAGGCGGCGTACTGGCGGGCCGGGGCCAGCTTCAGGTCGAGGTTGACGTCCAGGTAGGCCTGGGCGAAGCCGTTGGCCACGGCGGCGGCAAACTCGGGGTTGCCGCCCGAATAACTGATGTTGATCACGTTGCTTTCGCGCGACGGGCGCACCTCGAGCTTTTTCTGGAGCAGCGCGGCCAGCCACGCGATCAGCTGGCCCTGGCCCTGGGTTTCCTCCTGCCACTGGGTGCGGATGGCGGCGCTTTCTTCCATGCGCAGCAGCTTCACCACGCGCTGGGCCACGCGCTCGCTGTTGATGATGTCGATCTGGGTGGCCATGTAGCCGGGCGCCATCATGCCCTGCAGCACCATGCCGCTGACAGGGTCGGGCGACTTGACGTCCACCACCACGGCGGCCGAGGCGGTGTATTCCTTGGGGATGATCAGGCTGATGACCACCGTGGCCAGCACCGTCACCAGCAGGGTGAGCAGCGCCACCAGCCAGCGGGCCCGCAGGATGAGCAGAAATTGTTGGAGGGTCATGGCGCGCAGTCCT
>JBIKTP010000253.1:0-4747 GCA_044348035.1 Burkholderiaceae bacterium | reverse complement strand
AGCCTGCTCACGCGCGAAGTAGAGGCCGTCGAAGTGACGGTAGTGGCAGAGTTGGCCAAGACCCGGACAACCGTAGAGCAACTGCTGGAGATGAAGCCTGGCGACTTCATCGAGCTGGATCGCCAGGCCAGCATCCAGGCTACGGTGGACGGCGTGCCGCTTTTCGAGTGCCAGTACGGAACCCACAACGCGAAATACGCAATCCGCATAGACAAGAATCTGAGAGCACTGGACCAGGGCTGGACGGGAGAATGAAATGGCAATAGATGACAAGCCAGGCGATGGTCAGGCTGCGGATATCGATGGCACCGCCGATTGGGCCGAGGCTTTGCTGGAGCAACAGAAGGCGACGGATGGCGCGGCGGATATGGCAGGCGGCGTCTTGTCCGGGGATTCACCAAGACCTTTTTCTGCGGGTGTTGGCTCATCGGATGCTCCGACCCGGGACATCAATATGGTGCTGGACATCCCGGTGCAGCTCTCTGTCGAGTTGGGTCGAACCAAGGTCTCTATCAAGCACATTCTGCAATTGGGCCAGGGTTCGGTCGTGGAACTCGATGCGATGGCCGGCGAGCCGATGGATGTACTCGTCAACGGGTACCTGATTGCCCAGGGTGAGGTGGTGGTCGTGAATGACAAGTTCGGTATTCGCCTGACCGACGTCGTGACCCCTAGCGAGCGTTTGCGTCGCATCAACAAGGGGTGACACCGCCGATGACGCAATCGCTGTATCTCGTCGCGGGCTTGGTGCTTTTGCTGGCACTGATTCCGGTGGGTGTCAAATGGATACAGGCGCGTACTGGCTCCGGGGCCCTGGCGGCAGGTGCGGCTGGCAAAGTGTTGTCCGCAGTGGCGGTCGGTCCGCAGCAAAGGGTAGTCACCGTTGAAGTCGGCGCAGCCGATGCCCGCATCTGCCTTGTCCTGGGCGTCACTCAGCAATCCATCACGTGCCTGCATACCTTCCCGACGGGTGGGGCGGGAGTCGGACCGGCTCATCCCGTGACCGGCCCAGCTTTCTCCGGAAATACGGGCGTGTAATGTCGTCGACTTCATCACGTTCGCCCAGGCGCAGGATCTCCGGGGGGGCCGCCTGGCTGCTGGCTGCCTATGCATTGCTGGGGCATGGCTTCGCAGTTGCCCAGACGCAGGGGCAGTTGCCTTTGCTGGTGGGTACCGGGCCATCTGGCGTCAATTTCTCGGTGCCGATTCAGACCCTGCTCTTCTTTACGGCGTTGTCTTTCCTGCCGGCAGTGCTGTTGATGATGACAGGGTTCACACGTATCGTGATCGTACTGTCGCTTCTGCGCCAGGCGCTCGGGACGCAGTCCTCGCCGCCGAATCAGGTGATCATCGGTCTGTCGCTGTTTCTCACATTTTTCGTGATGGGGCCGACCCTTGACCGTGTCTACAAGGAAGCTTACCTGCCTTACAGCACGAACGCGATTCCATTTGAGCAGGCACTGGACAAGGCCGAGGCACCAATGCGGCAGTTCATGAGTCGCCAGACGCGGCAATCTGATCTTGCATTGTTCGTGCGTTTGGCCAAATTGCCGCCCGGCTCGACCGCCGATAGCGTGCCGATGCGTGTGCTGGTGCCCGCGTTTGTCACCAGCGAACTCAAATCGGCGTTCCAGATCGGTTTCATGATATTCATTCCGTTCCTCGTCATCGACATCGTTGTGGCCAGCGTGCTGATGTCTCTGGGCATGATGATGTTGTCGCCAGTTCTGGTTGCGTTGCCGTTCAAGCTCATGCTGTTTGTGCTGGCAGATGGGTGGAACCTGCTGATCGGATCCCTGGCGGCCAGTTTTGTCGTCAACTGATCCGGGAGACTGCAGTGAACGCGCAAATGGTGTTGACGATGGGGCAAGAGGCCTTGTTGACCCTGCTGATGGTTTCTGCCCCGGTACTCGGCGTCGTTCTGGTCGTCGGTCTGGTCGTGAGTCTTCTGCAGGCGATCACGCAAATCAATGAGGCCACCCTCACCTTCATTCCCAAGCTGGTGGCGGCGGTCATCGTTTTCGCGCTGGCAGGCCCCTGGATGTTGAGTGTGCTTATCGACTACATCCGTCGGACCATCGAAGCCATCCCTGCATCTTTGATCTGACGGAGCAACTGGGGCGTGGTGTCGATCAGCGAAACCCAGTTGATGTCCTGGGTGTCACCCATCCTCTGGCCGTTTTTGCGGGTTCTTGCCGTCTTTACGGCAGCACCGGTTTTTTCCTCTCGCGCCTTTCCTCTGCGGGCAAAGATCGGGCTGGCGTTTCTGGTCGCGCTGGCGGCGCAGGCCAGCATGCCGGAGCAACCTGTGATCGATCTCAATGGGCCGCGTGCGCTGGGTGTCGCGATCCAGCAGGTAGGTATCGGACTGGCGATCGGCTTCACCGTGCGCCTTGTGTTTGCAGCCTTCGAGCTTGCTGGGCAGGTTGTGGGCTTTCAGATGGGGCTTGGCTTTGCTGCGTTCTTCGATCCTGCCAGCAGCGCTCAGTCAAGCGCAATGGGACGCTTCTATGCCAACATGGCTGCATTGCTGTTCTTGGCCGTCAATGGGCACCTGATGGTCATCGTGGCCGTTGTGAACAGCTTCGCGGCATTCCCTGTCGATCAAAATATCCTGGGGGGACTCTCCACCATGAAACTGCAAACGCTCGGTGCAGAGCTGTTTGCCAGCGCGCTGTGGATCGCACTCCCCGTGATTGCCCTTTTGATGTTCGCCAACCTGGCCCTGGGAATAGTCTCCCGTGTGGCACCACAAATGAATATCTATGCGATCGGTTTTCCGGTGACGCTGGCCGTCGGACTCGTTGGCGTTGCGGCTACGCTACCCCTGCTGGAGCAGCCTTTCTCCACGTTGATGGAGCAGATGATGGAGCTGTTTTCCCGGCGCTGATGCGCGTCAAACCAGGTTGTTGCGGATTGCATAGACGGTCAACTCTGCGTTGTTGGACAACTTGAGTTTCTCTAGCACCCGGGATCGGTAGACGCTGACTGTCTTGGGGCTGAGCATGAGTTCGGTGGCGATATCAGCCAATCGCTTGCCCGAAGCAATTTTGAGCAGCGTTTGCAATTCGCGTTCCGACAGCGACGCGTGCAGCAGTTCATTGGTCGGCGCGTTCAGGTTGTCGACTAGCATCTGGGCTACAGCAGTACTGACGTACTTGCGCCCCTGCGCCACAGTCCGCACCGCGGTGACGAGTTCGCTGGGATCGCCAGCCTTGTTCACGTAGCCCTGTGCTCCTGCGCGGAGGCAGCGGATGGCGTACTGGTCTTCCGGATACATGGAGACGATCAGGACACGTACTGAAATGTCGCTGTCTTTCAGGCTGGCGAGAACCTCAAGGCCACCACGGCCGGGAAGGCTAAGGTCTAGCACCAGCACGTCGCAAGGCGTTGCCCGCAATGCCTCGCGCACTTCCGTGTAGCTTCCGGCTTCTCCGACCACTTCGATGTCCACGGCGTCGGCCAGCGTGTCACGGATTCCGCGTCGCACGACGGCATGGTCATCGCAGAGAATAACCCTGATCATTCTTCCGCTCCCGGTTGTGCTGGAGACCCGCTGTGCGACAGCGGCACGGACAAGATTATGGAGGTGCCCTGTCCTGCTCGAGTGCTGACATCCAGCCAGCCGCCGACAGATTTCGCACGCTCCTGAAGTCCTTTGATTCCGTAGGTCTTGCGTTTGTCCTTGTCTGAGTCAGCGATGCCTTGACCATCGTCACTGATCTCCAGCGTAAGGACGTTGCCACTGTCCGTCAGATCGACGCGCACTTGCGTGCATCGGGCGTGTTTCGAGATGTTGGTTAGCGCCTCTTGCGCGGTGCGATAGGCCGTCAACTGCACCGCCTTGGACAACTCCCCGCCAGTATGCCTGGTGGTCAGTATGGTCTTGATGCCCGTACGTCGCTCAAAACCGGTGGCCAACCAGTCTACTGCGGCGACCAGCCCTTGGTCAAGGATAGCCGGTCGGAGGTTCATCATGATTCGCTGGCTGGCGCCGAGGGCATGTTGCAGCATTTCGGTGGCTGCGTTGACGTGGCTGAGGGTTTTGGTATCTGACAAGTGCCGGCCTATCCAGGCCAGATCAAGCTTCACTGCCGCCAGTGCGCCACCGATGTCGTCATGAATCTCCCGCGCGATCGAAGCACGTTCCTGTTCGATCGTGGCCTGTAAGTGCTCTGCAAATTCGGCGAGTCGTCGTTCGGAGGCGGCGAGTTCGGCATCGGCACGGTCTTTGGCCAAGCGCGTTGCCTGCATGTCGATCGCGCGACGGATCGTATGTGCCAGTTTGGCGACATCGTCTTTCTGCAGATAGTCGCTCATTCCCAACTTGATTGCAGCGACGGCAGCCGATTCACCGATGGCGCCAGAAAGAAGGATGAACGGTGGGCAATGTGGGTGCCGCTTCAAGAGTTCCCAGGCGTCGATCGCCGTGAACCCGCGCAATCTGTAGTCCGCAACGATGGCATCAAACCCCTTGCTACGCACTATCGCATCGAACTCGTCAAGCGTTTCAACTCGCTCGATTGCAAAATCCAGCCCCGCACGACGCAAAGCTCGAAGTACAAGCTCATGGTCGATTGCAGAGTCCTCGAGGTGCAGGATACGAACCGGTCGATCATTGGGTTCGTCAGTCATCATGGGGCTCATTCCTGGAGTTCTTCAGTGGGACGGCAACCGTATAGATCGATCATGGCCTAGGGAGCAATGCAGGCATACCTTCGAGCGTGTGTAGAGATTCGGTTAGTTG
>JBIKTP010000252.1:0-4748 GCA_044348035.1 Burkholderiaceae bacterium | reverse complement strand
TTGAGTACAAGTTAGTCTTCGCTGAAGCTTGCGCTTTCGATATCGACATGCAGCGCTGCCCGCACTGCGGCGCCGGGGAGCTCAAGATCATCGCAGCCATCCTGGAGCGCCCAGTGATCGAGAAGATCCTTGCTCACCTGGGGCTGGATCCGCAGCCGCCGCCCAAGGGTCGGGTGCGCGAGGCGGGGCTGCACTTCGCTGCCTGAGCCGCTTGCGCTGTCGGATACCTATCGCCGCGGGCTGCGGCTACCCTGCAGCCGGGGTGGCGCTGCGCGCTGTGTCGGCAAGCCATGGCCAATATCAGGGTCACCCCTGAGACCGGGCCAATCCTGCGAGCCGTGAACCTTCAAAGACCTGCCAACTCGCCAGCCCCAAGCCTCCAGACGCCCGGACTGCGCGCTGAATCCGCCCAGACTTGCGCACTTCGGCCCTCTGCGGACCCGGCCGGGAGCCTTTTCCGGCCCTTTCTCGGGGCGTCCAATGGCGTTTGAAAATCCTATCCCCGTTGCGCCACGTCGCGCCGGATCCGGCGTTCAAGGAGTCGCCTGTCAACATTGGCTCCGGGGGCAATGCCAGCGCGGTGCTCGGTCCCTACGAGCCGACCGGCCGCTACATGACCCGGGCGGACGCTGAAGCGCTCGCATGCGCGGCGTCGCGAACGCCCGAACGGTAAGCGGTGGTTGCTGGAGACAACGACAACGCCGCAATTGACCGCCAGATCCGGGGTGCGCGCGTTCGACCTTTACTTCGACCGCAGATCGATGCCGCCGACCTGCCTTGGCGCCGCGCAATCTCCTCGCCGAACTCCATCCACAAAGGCACCGATCACCTTCGTGATCAGTTCCTCGGATCCGCGCGCCATGCCGAGCCCGGCAAGGTTCATGTGCGTCGCCCCATCAATGACACCGAGCCACTTGCAGCCGACAGGCATGTTTCGGTACGGCTCTGTGCGTGTCTCCCAGGAAGCGCCTTGAAGTTCGTCGTCGCGGGTTCCAGTCAGGGACAACACGGGTCGCTTGATGTCCGACCAGGCATTGGCCGGAAAGATCGATCCTGCGCCTTGGGGTGACAAGGCGACGTACATACCGAACGAGTCACTGCCGCTCATATCCAGGTGGTTGCGTGCACCGGCCTCCAGCATTGCAGTGGCAGCGCCCATGGAGTGACCAACCAGGACCGCTTCGGTACCTTGGCACCTGCCGTGCGCCCATTGAGTCGAGGTGGCAATGTCAAGGAACCTTCCACGATAGGCGTTGGGATCTGTTATCAGATCTGCCAGGGCCGCGCGCACGTCCCGGCCGCGCAGGCGTTCGCGCACGGCGCGGGGACCGCTTTCCTGGTGACCCATGACAACTGCCAGGTACCCAAGTGACGCCATGCCTTCACCAAGGTACTGGTAGCCTTTTTCAGAGCCTCCTGCACCGGGCGAGATGATCGCGATACCACGGCAGTTGCCGGTCTTTGGCGAGTACGCGGCAATGGCCATGGCCTTCTGATCCTGCCGTTGGATGGTCACGACCTCTTGACCAAACGCCACAACCGCAGTCAATTGCAGGAGAGACACAGCAAGACAACGTGATCGAAAATGGCCCATGGCTACCCTCCAGTGCTGTACAACAGATCCGCCGCATCCACGGAATAGTTTGGGACGACGCATCCCGGCGCAACTGACGCATATCCGAGGGACAGGAAACTCTGCCGAGGATAAGAGACTCGACCGAATGACTGCAATTATGGCACGGGCTTTAGGCATCCTAAAGCGATCGGCCTGTGCTGTTTGAACTGTCACGGCCGCTGAATAAAGCGACCGTTGGCAGCCAGCCAAGTTTGGATCTTCCGCGCACGCAGCTACCCCTGCAGCCGTCGAAATCACCGCTTCACTCAGTCGCCAAGCGATGCTGCGCCAACTTCATTTGGTTTGCAACAGCAATAGGTGTCGAGGCATTTTCGCGATGTCGCCGCGGCAAGCAGGCCGCAGCGGTATCCCCCAATAACGTGGTGCGCCAGCGGCCGTGGCAGCGCCATAATGCGCCAGCCAGCGTGTGCGAACGTGCTCTGGCTGGCACGGCCGCCCCATGGCAGTTGCAGATGCTGGCGGTCGAGCACAGCGGCTTATCTGTGAACGTCGGCGTGCGCATTGAGGCGCAGGACCGCGCCGACCTGGGGCGGCTGCTGCGCTACCGCGCGCGCCCGCCGTTTGCCCTGGATCGGCTAGGCTAGCTGGGAGTCGATCTGTTCGACCACTGCCCCAAAGGGCAGTGAATTTTGAACCATGCGCTTCCCGTAAGCGGGCATTGGTGGGCGACTCTTTACGCTGCATTGCCGAACGGCGTTACGCTCCGCCCCTGCAATTCAGCCCGAGCGGCGGGTTCAGAGAAAGTTGTCGGACTGGACCAGGCCCATACCCTTAGTAGCAGTTTGAGATTTACCTAGTCCAAACCGGTCGTCGAAACGGGCGACTGAAATTATGCGCATCACCGCTGCCCGCCGGTGAAAAGCACGAGTGCGGCTTGGTGGGCAAGGGGGCGATCGCGTTCGTCTTGCAGTTGCCGACTGCTTCATTAAGATGTGGAAATGCCCGCCACTATTACTCCCGCAAAAAATCGTCAGTTTGCTGACTATTGCTGCGACCTGCTCTCCACGCAAGGGCCTTGCTTAGCCAAGCGGATGTTTGGCGGCTGGGGCATTTCCGTTGACGGGCTGACTTTCGCCATCATTGCTGACCTTGGCAGCGGCGACAGACTTTGGCTCAAGGCAGATGATGACCTTCGTAGCCGCTTTGAGGCGGCTGGGTGCGAGCGTTTTGTGTATGTCGGAAAATCCAAGTCGGCTTCAATGGGCTACTACACTGCACCCGAAGATGCCATGGACTCACAAGATGCCATGCGTCCGTGGGCGCGTCTATCGCTGGAATGCGCGCTGCGAGCCAAAGCCACCAAAGCGCCCGCCAGACGTGCCGCTGAAAAGAAGCTCCCAGTTAAAGCCGCTCGGAACTCTCCCCGCGCTTGACCAACGGCTAGGCGATCCCCGTGATTCTGAACTTTTGACCAGAAATGTACGATCCGATACAAGACGGTATAGACAAAACCGCGCTGTCCGTCCGGTATGCGGTAGAGAAGCCCCCAACACACCTTTCCAGCGTGGTGCATTGCTATTGGGAGCTAAAAACTGAGGTTACCCTCGAAGATGATTTCTGCCTCCATGCCGTTCCCGACGCATGCGTGAATATCATGTTCAACCAAGTGGACACAACAATTGCTGGAGTCACCGCATTGCGCACCATTTATGAAGTGCTCAATCTCGGGAAGTCGTTTCACTATGTCGGCATACAACTGCTACCCGGCGTGTGGCAGGGCAATCCGCACGAGATTGCCGATCAATTTGTCGGCACCCCGTACTCAGGGGAGTTACCACTGGTTGCTACAAGCAGGGAGCTTGCCTTGCGCGGCTTCTCTGGCAAGCAGGAGCTCATGACGGGGTTAGTGCAATGGTTTATCGATGCAAACTTGGTTGTTCGTAACCTTTTAACCGAAAGAATTCTGGCGAAGCTTGATGACATTCGCACTGTGGCTGACATGGCCGAAGTGGCTTCCATCTCTGCGCGTCAACTGCAGCGCAACCTCAAAAAGACCACAGGATTTTCACCGCATGATCTGCTCAAAGTCTTGCGC
Source organism: Burkholderiaceae bacterium (assembly GCA_044348035.1). Classification (GTDB taxonomy): domain Bacteria; phylum Pseudomonadota; class Gammaproteobacteria; order Burkholderiales; family Burkholderiaceae_C; genus CAISIP01. Next base: position 1,077 of record JBIKTP010000252.1, on the reverse strand, counting down.
ATCCAGCAATCCTTCAAACAGCACTATCTGGATTTGTATGCCGACCAGTCGCACTACATCCATTCGTTTCGAAAAATCACCGGATACACCCCAGCCAAATACCTCGATAAGTTCGATGTCTGATTTACACAATTCAAAAGCCTGATTGCTTCCTAGACTGAATGCTTCTTTAACAAAAAAGGAGTGCCACATGGCAAAGTCGAATGCAATAGGTTGGTTTGATATCTATGTTGCTGACATGAATCGGGCGGTCAGCTTCTATGAAACTGTGCTGCAACAAAAGCTGGAGCCCATAGGCGACCCCACCGGCGAATCCCAAATGATGAGTTTCCCCACAGATATGGGTGTCTATGGTGCTGGGGGTGCATTGGTTAAGTCAACTTATGCGAGTCCGGGCATGGGTGGAACCTTGGTGTACTTCAGTGTAGAAGACTGCGCCAAAGAAGAGTCTCGCGTTGTCGCTGCGAGTGGAAAGGTGGTTCGGCCTAAATTTTCCATCGGAGAGTTCGGCTGGGTGACCCTGTGTGAAGACACAGAGGGCAACATGTTTGGCTTCAGCTCTATGAAATAGCCAGTGAGGCCCTTTCTTCCCAGACCAAACAGTGCGCAGATGTGTGCTGTAGGTATCGAAGCGTTTGTGCTGCTTCATACAGCGTGACGGAGCTGTGCTCAATTTGATGCTACGCATCCTTCTTTAGCGCTATTGCACAACGCCTCCAGACTCACTGCACCGGTGCTGACCACCGGACTTCCTGGAACCGGGCATTGGCCGTCGACCGGTTCCGCTGCACTGCGGTCACTCGTCAAGCGGTTGTTACCGTCCCACGTGGGTTGACACGGTGAAACCGGCTCTTCGAAGACCAGCCATTCAGCTCAGGACAGATCGAGCGGCCGCTCTCGGCGCCGACCACGAAATGACAATCCCGGCCAGTTGCGAGTATTCAAGAGTGACAGCATCCGGGTAACGAAGAACGCGCTTATTGATTGTTACAAAAAACATGACAACTAAATCGCGGTGCGTGAGTCATACCTCCAGGAACATTGCTGGAGAATATGGGCATGGTGCAAAAGCGATTG
>JBIKTP010000251.1:0-4768 GCA_044348035.1 Burkholderiaceae bacterium | reverse complement strand
GCGCTACCAGTTGCCGGTGGATATCCGTGTGGGAGGCAAATTGCTCTATACCTCGCCTGCCTTCGGGTCGTGAGCCCCACCCACGCGTCATGGCTGCCACCGGTGATGATGGTGGCATCTGCCATGATGGCCACGCTGGAGGCGGTGTTCTTGCGCGAACTCGACAGCCGGGCCAGCCAGGCCCAGATCCTGCTGTTCCGCTCCGGTGCGCAATTGCTGCTGGTGGCTGCCTGCGCCCTGGTGCTGCTGCCCAGCCTGGCGCTGGTCGTGCGGACCCGGCGGCTGGGCACCCACCTGTGGCGCGGCGGGCTGGCGGCCGTGTCCTGGTGGTGTTATTTCATGAGTTTCCAGTCCCTGCCGCTGGCCCTGGCCACCACCATCACTTTCTCGGCCCAGCTGTTCGTCATCCTGCTGGTGTGGCCGGTGCTGCGCGAGCGGGTCACGCTGCCGCAGATCCTGGCCACGCTGGTCGGTTTTGCCGGCGTGCTGGTGGCCGCCGGCGTGTGGGACCCGTCCACACTCGACTGGCGCGTGTCCTACGGTTTCGCGAGTGCCTTCATGGGCGCCGTCATGGTGCTGATCACCCGGTCGCTGTCCTTCACCGAGCGCACCGAGACCATCATGTTCTACATGGCGCTGGTGGTGTTCCTGTCTGCCATCCCGCAGAGCCTGCTGGACTGGCCGCCATTGGACCCCGAACTGCTGATGTGGCTTGGCCTGATGGGTCTGAGCGGCACCCTGGGCGCCTGGTTGATGGTCGAGGCCTACCGCCGGGCCGAGCCCTCGGCGCTGGCGCCGTATGCCTACACCCGGCTGGTGTTCGCGGCCGTGCTGGGCACCTGGCTGTTCGGGGACGTGATCGCCGGCAGCACGGTGGCTGGCGCCATGCTGATCGTGGGCAGCAACCTGGCGCTGTTCTGGCATGTGGCGCGACGGGCCTCCCGGCCGGCCGGCTGACGGCGTGCGTCAGCTTCGCCGAACGACGTTGCGACGGCGAACCGCCCAGGACGTCAGGAGCAGACCCGACACCAGCATGAGTGCAGTTTCCGGCTCCGGCACCGCCGGCACCTGGCTGTTCATGTAGTTCAGCCCCGATGTGGCACTCAGGGCTGACAGGCTGGCAACACCGGCCAGCGAGGCGCCACCGAGCCCGGTGATCTGGCTGACACCGGCCCATGCGGGCCGCAGGCTGGATTGGAACGACGCCTCGGCCGAAGAGCCCGACGAGTCGTAGCCGACGCCTGCGGAGGCGCCCGCCATCGCCAGCATGTCGACAAACACCGGCTGGCCGAACACGAAGTCCAGCGTCAGTTCCCGCAGGCCAAACTCTGCCAGCGGGTAACTCACGTTGTAATCACCCACGCTCGGGCCGACTTCCGATTCGCGAACGGTCTTCCCGCCGGCCCAGGACGACGCACCCACCGTGCCATTGGGGTACACCGGGGAGGTCGCCACCACGCTCAGGCTGGCGGCCCACTGCGCGTAGCCCGAGAACCCGCCGTTGTACAAGGTACCGGTCGGCGTGATGGTGCCACTGCCTCCGGCATTGCCCAGCACCAGGAACCCGACCGTCATCGTGCCCTGCTGGCCATCGGCACAGGCTACCAGCCCGGTGCAGCTGATGGTGAAACTGTCCTTGAAGCGGGCGCTGGACGACGAAGTACCGCCGGCAACCATGGGTGCTGAAAAGGGCACGTTCGTCAATTGGGCACTGGCACCGGCAAACACGTTCAGCGCGCCCAGACCCGACGCGGCAGTGGCTGTTGAATTGCCGGAGCCGTTGGCCAAACCGAATTGCGGGGGGCCGGATTGCTCGGTGATGCTTGACGTGGCACTCAGCCCGCCGATGGGCGCAGTGCTGTTGGCGACGTCAGAGTCGGGGGCGCCGGAGAGGTTGCGCGTTACCGAAGTGGCGTTGACCGCGGCGCTGTAGTCCGCAGCCGATGCCGCGGGTGCCAGGCACAGAAAAAGCGCCGCAAGGAGCGCGCTGCCTGTTGCGTTTCTCGTATCCATCATGGGCTCTTCCCTGAAGTCTGTGACATGAGGCCGGGCCTCCATGAACAGGGCCGACCGCGAACTGTTTGCTTCTGGGCGAAGTGTATCCGCATCCGGGGGGGGGTGCGCAAGAGGGCGATACCGGAGTCGAACCCTGCGGACCGGCCGCCGTACGGAGCAGCGCCCTGATCCTCAGTCCCAGGCCATGCGCACCGCCGTACCCCGCCCATCCAGCAGCGGGCTGCGGATGCTGACCCGCGCGCCGTGCTGCAGCGCGATCTCGCGCACGATGGCCAGGCCGAGCCCGCTGCCCGGCAGTCCGGCCGGCGCCGCCCGGTAGAAGCGCTCGAACACATGCGGCTGGTGTTTCTCGGCGATGCCGGGCCCGTTGTCCTCCACCTCGACCCAGCGCTGCCCCACCCGCACGGTGATGCGGCTGCGGCCCGCCTCGCCATGGTGGATCGCGTTGTCGATCAGGTTGCTGATCGCCTCATGCAGCAGCAAGGCGATTCCATGGACCTCGCAACGCTCGACCAGCGCCTCCAGGCCCAGGTCATCACCGCGCGTGTGGGCGCGCAGAAGATGCCCCTGCGTGACCTGTCGTGCCAGCGCGACCAGCTCCACGATCTGGGCGGTGTGCAGCTCGTGGGCGTGCTCGGCGCGGGTCATGGCGAGCAGCTGCTCGGTCAGGCGAACGGCGTCGTCGGTGGTGCGGTGGGCTGCCTGCAGCAGTGCCTGGGCCTGCGCCGGCTCGGGATTGCGCTGCGCCAGCGTGAGCTGGGTCTTGAGCGCCGTCAGCGGCGTGCGCAGCTGGTGCGCCACATTGTCCAGGAAGCGCTTGCGGATCTCGATCAGCCGTCCCAGCCGTGCCAGGTAGCCGTTCAGGGTCTCGATCAGCGGCTGCAGCTCGCGCGGCAGGTCGGGCGGGTGGATGGGGGCGAAGTCGTCGTCCGCCTTGTTCGCCAGCTGCAGGCGGAACGGCTCCAGCGGACGGATGCCGCGCTGCACCCCCCAGACCACCAGCACCGCCGCCAGCAGCAGCAGCAGGCCCTGGCTGCCCAGCGTGCCGCGCAGGATGTGCTGGATCAGCTGCTGGCGTGCCTCCATGGTTTCGGCCACCACGATGCGCACCAGCGGGTCGGCCATTCCGGCGCCTTCCAGCACATGGGTGAGCTGGGCCAGGCGCACGGGTTGCTGGCGGTAGGCACCATCGTCAAACTGGACCAGCGCAAAGTACTGGACCGAAACCTCCTGGCGGGCAGGCGGGTTCGGCAGGGCTGCATCGCCTGCCAGCAGCTGCCCCTGTGCCGTGGTGACCTTGTAGAACAGGCGCGAGCCGGTATGGTTCTCGAACAGATAACCGGCCGCGCGCAACACGTCGATCTGCAGCCGGCCATCGCGCCATTCGAGCTCTTCCGCCAGCGTGCGCGCGGCCAGGTACAGGGAGCGGTCGTAGGCGTCGTTGGCGGCCTTCACGGCATTGCCGTAACCCACATACGCGTTGATGGCGATCAGGCCGAGCAAGGGCAACAGGATCCAGCTCAGCAGCCGCCGGCGCAGCGAGCTCGGGCGGCGGGCGCTTGCCACGTCAGCGCCCGTCGCCGCCGGGCAGGGTCAGCATGTAGCCCATGCCCCGGAAGGTGGTGATCATCACCCCGGGCACGGCGGCCGCCTTGCCGGGTGCTGTCTCCAGCTTCTTGCGCAGCCGGTAGATGAGCACCTCGACCGCGTCCAGTCCTGTGGCTTCGTCCGCGAACACCTCGGCGTGCAGCTGCTCCTTGTTCACGGTGCGTTGGGGCGAGCCGAGCAGCACGCGCAGCGCTGCGGCTTCGCGTCTGGTCAGGGCCAGCAGCTGCCCGTGCAGATACACGGTATCGGTGTCGATGTCCATGCTGAGCGGACCCAGCCGGATGGTGGGCGCACGGGCCCGCCCGGGGCGCCGCAACAGGGCATGCAGGCGCGCTTCGAGTTCGCTCAGGTCAAAGGGCTTGGGCAGGTAGTCATCGGCGCCCATGTTCAGGCCCAGCACGCGGTCGGGCACGTTGGCGCGGGCGGTCAGGATCAGCACCGGCACCGTGTCCCCGCGTTCGCGCAGCGCCTGCAGCACGCTCAGGCCATCCAGCCCAGGCAATTGCAGGTCGAGCAGCACCGCATCGAAACCGTGGCCGGCTTGCAGGCAGCGGTCCGCTTCGAGGCCGTCGGTCGCGAAACCGACGTCCATGCCGCCCTGGCGCAGCGCGGTGCCCAGCCACAGGGAAATGTCGCGCGTATCCTCCACCAGCAGGATCCGGGGCTTTAGGGTAATCACTGAGCGGAGTTGACAGGTGATTGACAGTTTCGGTACCGCGGCTGTTCAAGAATCGGCGGGTCTGTCGGCGCTATGCGCCCGGCAGTTCCGTTTTTTATTTTCACACAGGAGACATCCATGACTCTTTCCAAGCGTGACTTTCTGGCCCTGGGCGCCGCAGCCGGCGCCTCCCTGGTTCTGCCGGCGCGCGCGCAGGCCAAACCCATGTACGAAACCCTCAACATGTTCGTGCCGGCGGCGCCGGGCGGCGGTTGGGACGGCACCGCGCGCGCCATCGAGCGCGCTGCCAAGGCCGCCGGTCTGGTCGGCAACATGCAGTTCGAGAACGTGGGCGGCGCCGGCGGCATGGTCGGCCTGCCGCGGTATGTGAACCAGCGCAAGGGCCAGGGCAACAGCCTGATGGTCGGCGGTTCGGTCATGGTGGGTGCCGGCATTGCCAACAAGAGCCCGATCACCATGCGCAAC
>JBIKTP010000250.1:0-4771 GCA_044348035.1 Burkholderiaceae bacterium | reverse complement strand
CCAGCAGGGCGGGAACGAGGGTCAGGAGGGAGACAAACAGGCTTTGGTAGAACACGATCGTGGTGGCCCGCTCTGTGTCGGACAGACGTTTGACCAACACGGTCACACCGGCAAAGGTGACGGTAGATGCAAGAACGAGGCCTGGTCCGAGGCCCAGCGGCATGGTCCCGGGGCGAAGAACTATCAGTACGCCGATGAATCCGATGCAGATGGCGAACCAACGGCTTGCGTGGACCCGCTCGCCCAAAAACAAAGCCGCCCCGATGGTGCCAAAGAGTGGTGTGGCGAACGTCAATGCGGCGGAGTCGTTCAGCGGCATGCGCGACAAGCCGAAGAAGAATGCCAGCATCGACACCATGTGCAATACACCGGAGGCGCCCAACAGCCCGATGGAGCGTGTCTGCGGCAATTTCCGCATCTGCCACAAGACAAGAGCGGCCACACTGATGAAACCGAATACACAGCGAAAAAATGCGATCTGGAAAGGGTGAGTGCCACTGTCGGCGAGCAGCCGAATCATGGTGTTTTGCACCGCCGTGATGCCTGTTGCAGCCAGCATCAGCAGGATGGCGAGCTGACCTGGGCGAAGGCGGGTCTTGTGCATCGGTTTTGGAACGGACAAAAGAGTGTCGCACAGGTCCGGAAACGGCGAAGTACAGACCGTCGCCGAGTCGCCGGAGTGCTCAACCCCAGCCATTCAGCGCGAGTGGGTGGCAAAGACCATAAGGTAGGGAGCCTGTTCAAAAGTGCGGCTCATCTCCAACTTCCTGTGCGCGCTGGCGGCCGTCACCTCCACCTCACGCATGATCTACGCCTTCGCCCGTGACGATGGCCTGCCATTCTCGGGCCTGCTGAAAAGCGTGAGCCCCAAATACCGCACGCCGGTGCCCGCCATCTGGGCTACCGCCGTGCTGTGCAGCCTGCTCACCGCCATCACCACCCCGCTGGGGGCCTTTGCGGCGCTGTCCACCGGTTGCGCGATGTACCTCTACATCTCCTACGGCATGCCCATCATTGCCGGCTTCTTTGCAGAAGGAAAAAGCTGGACCACCTACGGCCCCTTCCGCCTGGGCGGCCTGTACAAGCTGTTTGCCGTCATCGTGATGATCGGCACCGTCGTGGTCATCATCGCCGGCCACACATTCGTGCCATCGATTCCGGCGGACGCGGCAGCCAAGACAGACTTTGTGCCCGGCCTGGTGTACTACTCCGTCGGCTTCCTGATCTTCCTGGTCGTTCTCTGGTTCACCGTCGAAAGCAAGCGTTTCAAGGGCCCGCCCGTTGGCGACGAAATTGCCAAACGCCAGGCAGCCATTGCCGCACAGGAAAAGGCGCTGGGCGCGGGCCGCTAAGCCTGGTTGAGCTTGCGTTGACAAGTTTCACCATCCAGCCGCGCCAGATACTCTGCCGTATACGCCGCGTAGTCAAAATCAATCGTCGACTTCACCTGCGACACCGCGCCCCATAACACCTCGCGCAGCAGCGACGCAGATTTCATCGCGGCAAACGCACGGCGCCGTTGCCCGTCCGCAGCCACGCCGAAATAGCGGGCCAGCAACTCTTCGTGCTGCTCCGCAGAAAAGCCGTTGTTCGAGGCCAGGTTGGCCAGGTCGAACAGCGGGCTGTTGAAACCCGCGTAGTCCCAGTCGATCAGCCACAGGCGCTGGCCGTCGTCCATGAAGTTGGCGGCCAGCAGGTCGTTGTGGCCGAAGACCAGGTCGATCGGGCCGATGGCCTGCTCCAGTTGTTGCGCCATCGTCATCAGCCCAGCCATGCGGCCGGCCAGCGGGTTCACCGGCACCTCGCGCAGCACGGCGGCGTAGTTGCGAATCACCTGAAACACCCAGAACGTCAGCGCAGGGCCGCGCAGGTGCCGGGGTATGTCGCGGTGGCAGCGGCGCACCAGGTCCATCAGCGGCGTCAGCATCTGCGGGCGGCGCACGTCGGCGTCGGTCAGTGTGCGCCCGTGGATAAACCGGCTGACCATTACGCCGTCTGCGGCATACACGACCTCGGGCGAGATGCCGGCCGTGTGCGCAGCGCGTGCGGCCGCCAGCTCGTTGAAGCGCATCACGCCATGCTCGGGCAGGTCGCGGCCGATGCGCACCACATAGTCACCGCCACCGCTGCTGACCCGGTAGTTGCGGTTGGTCATGCCTCCGCTCAGCGGAGACACCTCCACCTTGCCCGGCCAGCAGGGCAACTGCGCGATGCGGTCCTCATGAGAGTCTGTGGGGGGGCTTTCAACGGTCACGCGCCTTTTTATCATCAATTCGGCGCGGCGAACGACGGCCGTGCACTGGCGGGAGGCTGGTCAATCGAGCCGCTGCCCGGGAATCGGGCCCAGTGCCGTATCGGCAAACCGCACCCGGTAAAAGGTGCGCCGTTCCGCGTCGATGAACTTCAGGTACGGAGCGTCCCAGACAAAACTGCCGCTCCACACATCGACCAGTGTCCGGCCGTGCACCAGGGTGACCTCGACCTGCCCCTCTTCCATCGTGAGGTCGTAGACCAGGTCGCTCACACGCACCTTGGCACGGTCCTTGGCAAGAAACACATCGGCTGCACCGCAGTTGAGCGGCCCGCTCCCTACGGCGGTGCACAACTCGCCGTCATACAGGCCGTCCGCCGGGACCCGTGGCACCGTGGAACAGCCGGTGAGCAGGGCGGCCAGGGTGCCTGCCAAGATCCTCTGCACAACGATGCATATCATCCAGAGAATTATCACGCCCAGTGTCTGCCCGCCAGAGCGGCCGCCCGCATGGTGTCATCCGTCCAGCCGAAGAGCGCAATCTGCCGGCTGGCGAGCATGCGCACCGGTGCGGGGTCCTCGATGGCCCGCACGCCGTGGTCGACCCGGTCGGCCCGCAGCAGTGCCACCGCACCCCAGACCCCTCGGGCCCGCTGGACTCGCCCGCGTGCCCGGTGCATCGGCGCATCACTGGTATCCGAGCTTGCCGGGTAGGGCGAGGGACTGGATGTTTGCATGGGCAGGCTTCCTGGTACTTGCCCCATCGTGATTCAGTGGCCTGGCGCAATCCTGGAGCGCCGGGACTGCATCCAGGGAATCACCGCAAAGGCCAGCTGCCCCGCCAGTCCCACCTGGTGGGGCAGCTGAGCATACAGCGCCAGGTGCTGCGTCAGGCTGTGGCCGGCCAGCAGCGCCGCGGTCAGAGTCATCGACCGGCCTGCGGACAGCGTGCGGGCGAAGTCCTCCCCGGTGGGCGAGGATCGTGTCGATACGGGTCTGGATGAATTGGCTGAACCTCATGCGCGGGGTGATGCAATCAGCGCGGCCCGCGCGGCCTCGTGCACTCCGCGCGTCAGTCCCTCGAGCAGCCTGGAGGCCGAGCGCGCCTGCTGCCAGTACAGGGGCACGTCGAGCGGCGTCGACGGCACCAGTTCCACCAGGGTGCCCTGGTGCAGTTCCTGCGTGACCAGGGCCTGCGGATGCATGCCCCAGCCCATGCCTGCGACACCTGCGGTGACGAATGCCTGCGGCGAGGGCAGGGTGTGCCGGGGCAGCTCCACATGCCGATGGCACTGGCGGCGCACCCAGCGGGCCTGTAGGTCGTCCTTGGTGTTGAACACCAGGCTGGGCGCCTGCGCCAGACTGGCCGCGCCCACGACGCCGTCCGCAAAGTGGCGGGCGATGAATGCCGGGCTTGCGACGGCGACATACCGCATGGCGCCGATCGGGCTGCTGTTGGCCCCGGTGGCGGGGCGTGCCGTGCCGGTCACTGCCGCGAGCACTGCGCCTGAGCGCAGCCAGTCGGCGGTGTGGTCCTGGTCGTCGACGGCCACATCCAGCAGCACGGGGGCGGTGGCGGCGAAACGGGCCAGGGCTGGCGCCAGCCAGGTCGCCAGGCTGTCGGCGTTCACGGCAATCGGCAGCGGGACGCGTGCGGCGCCCTCTGGCGCGAACCCGGGCAGGTTCTCGCGCAGTTCCTGTTCCAGCAAGTGCACGCGGTCCACATGCTGGCACAGGCGCCGGCCGGTGTCTGTGGCATGGCAGGGCTGGCCACGCACCACCAGCGCGCAACCAGCGCGCTCCTCCAGCAGCAGGACGCGCTGCGAAACCGCCGAGGGCGTGACATGCAGTGCGCGGGCGGCCCGCTCAAAGCTGCCCTCGCGCACCACGGCGGCCAAAGCGGAGAGGGAGGCATAGTCAAGCATCAGTTTTTCTACATCTGGTGAAGAAAAGATAGTTTGCCTTCACGGTGACCAGCTGGCAAGCTCCACGCCATGTCTTCTTCCCTTCCTGTCTTTTCCGTGGCCTGGCCCGTGTTCGTGCAAAGTTTTCTGCTGAGCCTGGGGCTGATCGTGGCCATTGGCGCGCAGAACGCCTTCGTGTTGCGCCAGGGCCTGCGGCGTGAGCATGTGGGCAGTGTGGTGCTGTTCTGCGCGCTGGCCGACGCCTTGCTGATCGCGGCGGGGGTTCTGGGCATGGCGCAGGCGCTGGGCGAGCGGCCGCTGCTGGCGCGTGCGCTCGCGCTGGCCGGTGCCGGGTTTCTGGCCGTCTACGGCTGGCGGGCGCTGCGCCGCGCGCTCCACCCGCAGCAGCTGCAGGCGGCCCGGGACGGCGCGGGCCTGAGCCGCAGCGGTGCCCTGGCCCAGGCGGCGGCCTTCACGTTGCTGAACCCGCATGTGTACCTGGACACCGTCCTGCTGGTGGGCAGCATCGGCGCCCAGCAGCCAGCGGGCCTGCGTGGCTGGTTTGTCGCCGGCGCCAGTGCCGCAAGCATGGTGTGGTTCGGCCTGCTGGGCTTCG
>JBIKTP010000249.1:0-4774 GCA_044348035.1 Burkholderiaceae bacterium | reverse complement strand
GGCGCATTTGTCATCCGTGGACGCTGCAGCGATCACCCGCGCACCGACAGCCTTCGCGATCTGGATGGCAGCCGTCCCGACCCCGCCTGCGGCTCCAAGGACCAGCACGGTTTCGCCGGTCCGCAAAGCAGCCCGGTCGATGAGTGCGTGGTGGGAGGTGGCATAGGTCATGATGAATGCGGCAGCGTCGACCATCGCGAAGCCGTCCGGCAAAAGCACACAGGCCTGCGCCGGCACGACTGCATGCGTACCGAAACCACCCGTGCCGGACAGACAGGCTACGCGTTGGCCGGGCTTGAGATGTGTGACACCCTCGCCCAACTCCTGCACGATACCGGAGAATTCCGAGCCCGGCACGAAGGGAAGAGGCGGTTTGAACTGGTATTTGTTCTGGACGATCAGCAGGTCCGGAAAATTCAGACTGGCCGCCTTGATCTCGACCAGAACCTCGCCAGCCCGGGGGACCGGCGTCGGCAATTCTTTCCAGACCAGCGCATCCACACCGACCGGGTTTTCGCAGAGCCATGCGTGCATCGGGACACCTCCTGGGTAAGTGACCGGATGATACGGGGCGCAGTGGCGTCCGATTGTCCCGGCCGCGACGACAGGCGCGGAGCTCCACCTACAATCCGACGATTCACGGGTGCCCAGATGAAAATTCTTGTTTCCAACGATGATGGTTACCAGGCGCCGGGCATCGTGGCGCTGTTCGAGGCGCTCAGGGATGTGGCGGAGGTCGAGGTCGTGGCCCCGGAGCTCAACAACAGCGCCAAGTCCAATGCACTGACCCTGCATTCACCCCTGTATGTCAGCACTGCAGCCAATGGCTTCCGTTATGTCAATGGCACGCCGGCCGACTGCGTCCATATCGCTTTGACCGGCCTGCTGGGCTACCGACCGGACCTTGTCGTCTCCGGCATCAACAATGGCGCCAACATGGGCGATGACACGATCTATTCCGGTACCGTCGGCGCCGCCATGGAGGGTTTCCTGTTCGGCGTCCCGGCAATCGCTTTCTCGCAGGTCGAGAAAGGCTGGAAGCACCTGGACACGGCGGCGGCCAAGGCCCGCGAACTGGTCGTGCAGATGATGATGCGCCTGCCAGTGGCCGGGGGCAACCCCTGGCTGCTCAATGTCAACATTCCCAATCTGCCGCTGGACGAGATCCGGCCCATGAAGGTCTGCCGCCTCGGGCGGCGCCATGCGGCGGAACCTGTGATCCGGCAGATGAGCCCCCGTGGTGAAACCATGTACTGGATCGGGGACGCAGGCGCGATCAAGGATGATGCCGAAGGTACGGACTTCCACGCCACCTTGCAGGGCCATGTGGCCTTGACCCCGCTGAAGACGGACCTCAGCGACCATGACAATCTCGGGTATTGGGCCCAGACCGTGGGCAGCATGGCTCGGCAGGCCCCTGCGCCAAAGCCATGAAACCCCGGCCGACATTTCCCGCCAGACTCGATTCCGGGGTCAGGGCAGCGCTGGTACTGCGCCAACCGATCGCGGTGTCGCTGCCCAAGGCATCCCCAGCCGCGAAGCCGCACAGCCTGGCCTTCGAGGCCAGCCGCAAGAGCATGGTGGCCAAGCTGGTGGGGCTGGGGCTTTCAGACCGCCAGGTACGAGCCGCCATGGAGACGGTGCCACGCCACATGTTTGTCGATACCGCGCTGGAAGGCCAGGCATATGAAGACACCAGCCTGCCAATCGGGTTGGGGCAGACGATTTCCAAACCTGGCGTCGTGGCCCGAATGATCGAGCTGCTGTGCAATGGCCGAAGCGACATGCTCGGCCGCGTGCTCGAGATCGGAACCGGTTGTGGGTACCAGGCGGCCGTGCTGAGCCTGGTTGCACGGGAGGTCTACAGCATCGAGCGACTGCGGGCCCTGCATGACAAGGCGCGCGAGAATCTGCGTACATTCCGGCTGCCCAATGTGCATCTGTTGTTCGGTGACGGCATGGCTGGGTTCGCCAAGGGCGCACCCTACGCCGGCATCATCGCGGCCGCAGGCGGGGAGGCGATTCCGGTGGCCTGGACCGACCAATTGGCCGTCGGTGGGCGCCTGGTTGCGCCGGTGACGGTCCTCGGAGGTGTGTCTGGCGCGGTCGGTTCGCAAGCCCTGGTCGTGATCGACAAGTCGGCGCATGGCCTGCACCAGACCGTCTGCGAGACAGTGCATTTTGTCCCCCTAAAATCGGGTACCGCTTGAAGGGAGTCCGAATGCTGTTCTTGTCTGGTCGGGGTGCACTGCTCACGCTGGTGGTGGGTCTTGCGTTGGTCCAGGCCGGTTGCAGCACGCGGTCCGTGAATCGCGCACCCGTGGAAGACCGCAACGCACCGGTCGTGTCTGCTCCGGCACCCGGCGCAGAGGCGCAGCCCCAGGCGGCCAAACCACTGCCGGGTATCGAGAATGCGGGCCGGCCGGGGCACTACACGGTCAAGCCCGGCGATACCCTGATACGCATTGGCCTGGACTCGGGCCAGAACTGGCGCGATATTGCGCGCTGGAATGGTCTTGAAAACCCCAACCTGATCGAAGTCGGCCAGACTTTGCGGGTGATTCCGCCCATGGGGGCCACCCCCGGGCCGGCACCCGCCGTGGTTGTGGCCAGGCCGGTTGCCAGTGCGGCTGTTGTGGCGGCGCCGGTTGCGCCGGCAAGTGCCGCATCCGCGCCGGCATCGGCATCGGCCGCCGCGCCTGCCGTGGTTGCGGCTGCGCCGGTGGCAGTGCCGCCCGCTGCGCCGGACGACGAAATTGCCTGGATGTGGCCGGCGCGGGGCGCGGTGCTGGCCGCTTTTGACGAAGTCAAGAACAAGGGCCTGGACATCGCCGGTGCACTGGGCGACCCGGTCCTGGCTGCTGCCGATGGACGGGTGGTGTACGTGGGTGCCGGCTTGCGCGGATACGGCAACCTGATCATCGTCAAGCACAATGCAACCTACCTGACAGCCTATGCGCACAACCAGACACTCCTGGTCAAGGAGGACCAGACAGTGCGACGGGGGCAGAAGATCGCGGAAATGGGAAGCAGCGATGCAGACAGGGTCAAGCTGCACTTCGAAGTCCGCCGGCAGGGCAGACCGGTGGATCCGGCCAGATACCTGCCCCCACGGTGACGGTTCCCATACACGATCAGGTTGGATCCTCGACGGCTCCAACCCCGGAACTGCCTGACGATCCGGCCGCAACACTGTGTGTCGAGTCGCTGGACATCGACGCTCAGGGTATCGCCCATCGCACGAACGGCAAGGTTGTTTTCATTGAAGGGGCGCTCCCGTTCGAGGAGGTCCGTGTCCGGCTCACCCGGCGCAAGTCCAGCTTTGAAAAGGCGGTGGTGACCGAGGTACTGCGTCCGTCATCGCAGCGCGTGGAGCCCGCCTGCCCGCATTTCGGACTGCATGATGGCGCGTGTGGCGGTTGCAAGATGCAGCACATGCACCCGGCTGGCCAGGTGGCGGTCAAGCAGCGCGTGCTGGAGGACAACCTCTGGCATCTTGGCAAGGTACGTCCGCAAAACATCCTGCGGCCGATACAGGGGCCAGATTGGGGCTACCGCTACCGGGCCCGGCTCTCGGTCCGCCATGTACGCAAGAAAGGCGAGGTGCTGGTCGGCTTTCATGAGCGCAAAAGCAGCTTTGTCGCCGACATGCGTGAATGCCGGGTCCTGCCGGAGCCGATGAGCGCATTGCTGGTGCCCCTGCGCGAACTGGTGTTTGGCATGGATGCCCGGGAAACCTGTCCCCAGATCGAACTGGCCGCCGGTGATGCGGCCGGTGGCATTCTGCTGGCATTGGTGCTGCGGCACCTGGAGCCATTGAGCTCCGCGGATCTGCAGCGGCTGCGTGACTTTGCCCGCCTCCACTCCCGCCCGTACAAGGGCCGGCATTGCGAGGTCCAGTGGTGGCTGCAATCCCAGGGGCCCGATACCGTGCAACTGCTGGATGCCGATGCCCGTCCGCTAGCGTATATGTTGCCAGAGTTCGGCATTCGCATGCCTTTCAAGCCGACGGATTTCACCCAGGTCAATCCGCAGGTCAACCAGCTTCTCGTGGGCTACGCCCTGCGCCTGCTGGGTGCAGCCCCGCAGGAGCGGGTGATCGACTGGTTTTGCGGGCTCGGCAATTTCACCTTGCCGCTGGCGACCAGGGTGTCCGAGGTGGTGGGTGTGGAAGGAAGCAAGGTGCTGGTGGCCAGGGCGCGTGACAACGCCGAAAATGCGCGCCGGGCCGAAGGTACCCCGCGGCTTGGTGGCACGACTTTCCTGGTCCGCAATATTTTCGACATGGATGCGCAGCAACTGGCAGCCGATGGCACCGCCCATCGCTGGTTGCTCGACCCTCCGCGCGAGGGCGCATTCGCCCTGGTGAAGGCCCTTTCGGACTTGCGGCAGCAGGGTCGTGACGGCGTGCCCCCGTCAGGCTGGCAGCCGCCCTCGCGTCTGGTGTACGTCAGCTGCAATCCGGCCACGCTGGCCCGCGACGCGGGTCTGCTGGTCCACCAGGGTGGTTACCAGTGCTCGGCGGCGGGTGTCGTCAACATGTTTCCGCACACCGCCCATGTCGAGAGCATCGCGGTGTTTGACCGTATCGATTGACAGGGCTGGGCGCCTGTCGGGGAGCCTTCAGCGCGTTGGCGCCTTTGCTGCGGGCTTGTCGCTGGAGGCCACGGACTTCGTCGATTTTTCGTCCACGACCACTTCCTCGACTTCATCTGTCGCGGCGACGGGGTTCCTTGCGGGAATGCCTTCGATCTTGTTCTCCCGCATGTAGATG
>JBIKTP010000247.1:0-4782 GCA_044348035.1 Burkholderiaceae bacterium | reverse complement strand
CGCCAATGCCATCAGGCTCCAGGCGGCCCGGCGCGGCAGCGGGTGCACGGGCGTGTGCTGCAGGCTCAGGGCCGCTGGCAGAAAGGCCGCCTCCACCTCCCGCAACGGTGGCGTTGCCAGCTGCACCCGGTGGGCCCAGGCATGGCCGATGATGGTGCGGTAGCGGGCCGCAAGCTGTCCGATGGCGCGCAGCCGGGAAGGCACTGGCGAGATGGTCATGCTGTCTCCTGAAGCGCTGGCCCCATGCCGGACTGCATGCGCCACAGGTGGGCATACAGGCTGCGGGGCTGCTTGCACAGGCTGTCGTGCGTGCCGGTCTCCACGATCCGCCCCTGGTCCAGGACCACGATGCGCCCGGCATTGCGCACGGCGCTGAGCCGGTGGGCGATGATGATGACGGTGCGGCCCCTGCAGATCGGTGCCATGTTGCGTTGCAGGATGGCCTCGCTTTCATAGTCCAGGGCGCTGGTGGCCTCGTCCAGGATCAGGATCCGCGGGTCGGTGAAAAGGGCACGCGCAATGGCAATGCGCTGGCGCTGGCCGCCGCTCAGCGTGCTGCCCTGTTCGCCGACCTGGGTGTCGTAGCCCTCGGGCAAGGCCCGGATGAATGCATCGGCCCCGGCCAGGCGGGCCACGCGCACGACGGCTTCGAGCGGTGCCGCCGGGTCGCTGATGGCGATGTTTTCGCGCACGCTGCGGTTGAACAGCTGGTTCTCCTGCAGAACCACGCCGATCTGGCGGCGCAGCTGTCCGGCGTCCACCAGCGCCGTGTCGATGCCGTCGACCAGGACCCGGCCCTGCTCCGGGGTGTAGAGCCGCTGCACCAGTTTCGTCAGGGTGCTCTTGCCGGAGCCGGATCGGCCCACGATGCCGATGACTTCCCCCGGGCGGATGTCGAGGCTGAGCGCGTCCAGTGCCGCCGGTGCCTCGGCACGGTAGCGGAAGCGCACCGCGTCCAGCGTGATGCGGCCCTGCAGGGCCGGCAGACGCGCCGCGCTGGCGGGCGCGGCCTCGGTCGGCGTGTTGAGCACATCGCCCAGACGGGCCACCGCGATGCCGGTCTGCTGGAAGTCCGTCCAGAGCTGCGCCATGCGCTGGATCGGTTGCGCCACGCGCTGCGCGAACATGTGGAAGGCCACGAACTGGCCGACGCTGAGCTGGTTGTCCATCACCAGATGCGCGCCCCACCACAGGGTGGCGGCGTTGACCAGCTTGCCGACGAGCTGCGTGCCTTCCTGCGCCCACGCGGCCAGGTTCTGGGCGCGGAAGCTGGCGGCCACGTAGGCGGCCAGTTGCTGGTCCCAGCGCCGGCCGAACAGGGGTTCGAGCGCGCCGGCCTTGAGGGTCTGGATCGCGGAGACACTCTCCACCAGCAACGCCTGGTTCTCGGCGCCCCGCGCAAACCGGGTATCCAGCCGTCGACGCAGCACCGGCCCGACCGTCAGGCCCAGGACCGCATACAGAGGCAGGCTGCACAACACGATCAGCGTGAGCGGGACGCTGTAGAGCAGCATCACGGCCACGAACACCCCGCAGAACACGACATCGAGCAGTGCGGTGAGTGCCGGGCCCGTGAGGAAGGCCCGGATGTTCTCCAGCTCGCGCACGCGGGCCACCGAGTCCCCGACCCGGCGCGCCTGGAACCAGGCCAGCGGCAGGTGCACGAGGTGGCGGAACAGCCGTGCGCCCAGTTCCACATCGATGCGGCTGGTGGTGTGGCTCAGCACATGCGCGCGCAGGCCGCCCAGCAGGCTTTCGAACAGCACCACCAGCACCAGCCCGGTGACCAGCACGTCCAGCGTGGTCAGGCCGCGGTGGACCAGCACCTTGTCCATCACCACCTGGAAGAACAGCGGCCCCAGCAACGCCAGCAACTGCAGCACCAGGCTGACCAGCAGCACCTCGCCCAGCAATGCCCGGTAGCGCACCAGGCTGGGCAGGAACCAGGAGAAGTCGAACCGCGCCAGCGCGCCCGACAGGCTGGCACGGCTGGTGACCAGGATGAGTTCGCCGCTCCAGTGCTCGGCAAAGCGCGCCAGCGGCTCGATCACCGGCCGGCCGCCCGCCGCGGGGTCGTGCAGCAACACCCGCTGGCCATCGCATTGCGCCAGGACCTGCACCGGGGCCTGCGCCGGTGTTGCATCGCCTGCGACGGGCGGGCCCGCGCGCATCAGCGCCAGTGCGGGCAGGGGCGTGAGCGTCAGCCGCTCGGTGCTGCTCTTCACCCGCCGCGCCTGCAGGCCCAGCTGCTGTGCTGCCAGCAACAGCACCTCGGGTGACACGGCGTCACCCGGCGCCAGGCCGAGCCGGTGGGCCAGGCTGGCCGGATCGGCCGCGACATGGTGCAGGCGCGCCAGCAGGCACAGGGCGTCGAGGTTGCCGCTGTGGGCGGGCGGACGGAGGCTGTCCGGGGGGGGCATGGTGGCGGCCGTGGCGCCGTGGTGGGCTGTGGTCAATCGGAGCTCCTCCCGTGCTGGTGGACGGCGTTCGCGCCGGTGCGCTGGGCCTTGCGGGCATCCTAGGCGGGGAGGGTGTGCCTGTCGTCCCGTTTATGGGGTAGGCAGGCCCGGGGAAGGGCGTGATCGGCCAGGACCGGGCGGTCAGTTCAGAAGCGCAGTGTCGCCAGCTCCGGGGTCAGGCGGGCCACCTCTTCGCCCAGACGGTCTGCGAGCGCGGCAGCCCTCTGCGGACCGAGGCTGGAGGCTGCCAGAGCCAGGCTCAGGGACGCACCCGGAAGGCCATCGGGGCGCAGCACTGCTACGCTGACCGCGCAGATGTCGGGCACGATGTCGCCGAGGTTCAGGCCGAAACCGACCTGGCGCGAACGGTGCAGCATGCGCCGTACGCCGTCCAGCCGCGGCGCGGCCGTGCGGGCGATCATGTTCTGGTTGTGGGCAAGGATCTCGTCCTGGGTCGCGGGTGGCAGCCGGATCAGCATGGCGACGCCGCCAGCCGTCAACAACAACGGCCGCCGGCCGCCCACATGCAGCATCAGGGCCTGGCCGAAGTCGATGCCATCATGCCGTGCCACGCACAGGGAGTCCGGCCCGCTGCGCACCTTGAGGATCAGCGAACCCCGGAGTTGCCGCGCCAGCGCGGCAAGACGGGTCGCTGCCGCGGTGCCCAGCTCGAAATAGGGCCGTGCGGCGACGCCCAGTTCATAGGCCAACGGCCCCAGGGTGTAGTGCCGGCCGCCGGCAACGCGGGTGGCGAGCCGGTCCTCGCACAGCGCAGCGAGCAGCCGGTGGCAGGTGCCGAGGTCGAGGCCGCTTTCTTCGGCCAGGTCGCTCAGTCGCCAGCCGATCTGGGTGTGGGTCGACAGCAGACGCAACAGCGCTACCGAGCGGTGCAGGGACCGTGTGACACTGGATCGACTTCGGGGAAGCGCCATGGATTTTCCATTCTATGGAAAAAACGGCGCCGATCCCTGCTGCAAGGACGCCCGGCGTCCGTATCATGGTCCTGCAGCGGCAGGTGGCCCGCGACCGTCGCCTGCGTGCACCAACCATTCGAAGGAGACACCATGCGCTTTTGCACCATTCGCCGCTGCCTGGCGGGCCTTTTGCTCGCTCTGCCGCTGGCCGCCCTGGCCCAGTACCCGCAGGCACCCATCAAGGTCATCGTGGCCTTCCCTGCCGGCTCGGCGGTCGACGGCGTGGCCCGTGCCCTGATGACCCGTCTGGCCACCAACCTGGGCCAGCCGGTGGTGATCGACAACCGTGTCGGGGCCGGTGGGAACATCGGATTCGAGGCGGCTGCCAAGGCCCCCAAGGACGGCTACACGCTGCTGTTCGCGCCGACACAGCTGGCGGCCAACCCAGGCCTGGGCAAGGTCGGGTACGACCCGGTGAAGGACTTCGCGCCCATCGTGCTGACGTCCCGCATTTCAGCCTTGCTCGTGGTCAACCCCGAGCTGCCGGCGAAGAACGTGGCCGAGCTGATCGCGATGGCCAGGGCCAAGCCCGGGGCGATGAGTTATGCGTCGGGCGGCAATGGCGGCATCGGGCATTTCAGCGGCGAACTGCTCAAGGCCAACGGCGGCAATCTGGACATCGTGCACATCCCCTACAAGAGTGCGGCGGAGCAGGTGCAATCGGTGATGGCGAACCAGACTGCGTTTGCCTACCCCGCCATGCAGTTGGCCCTGCAACTGGTCAAGAGCGGCAAGCTGCGCGCACTGGCGGTCACCGGCGCCAACCGCAGCCAGCTGCTGCCCGATGTGCCGACGATGAACGAGGCCATGAACCCCGGTTTCGTGCTGGATGCCTGGTACGGCCTGCTCGCGCCGGTCGGCACTGCGCCCGAGATCGTGGCCCGGCTCAACGCCGAGATGGTCAAGATCCTGCGGGACCCGGCCGTGCGCACGCCCCTGGTCGACGGCAGCCATGAAGTCGTCGGCTCCACGCCCGCGGAATTCGCCGCCACGATCCAGAAGGACTTCACGGTGTGGGGTGACCTGGCGCGCAAGCTCAACGTCAAGGTCGACTGACGGATGGCGCGGGTCACCAGCATCCGCACGCTGTGTTTCGAGCAGCCGGCGGTGCCCATCCATGCGCGCCGCTTTGCCGGCCGCCAGCAGATCGTGCTGACGGTGGTGCGCAGCGACACCGGCCACGAGGGCTGCGCCATGGCCCGTGCCCATGGCGGACAGCCGGGCCGGGGCATTGCCGATGCCATCCGTGCCAGCCTGGCGCCGCGCGTGCTCGGGCAGGACCCGCTGCACCGCGAGCGCATCTGGCAGGCCATGGTGGAGCTGGAGCCTGCAGGGTATGTGCCGGTGTT
>JBIKTP010000246.1:0-4787 GCA_044348035.1 Burkholderiaceae bacterium | reverse complement strand
GCGCGCCTGTGGGCGAGCCGGACATCTTCTGACGCGCTGCGTCTGCATTGCCGCAATTCGATGGACCCCGACCGATTGGAGACACCATGCCCCTGAGCACCGAAACCCGCCAGAAACTCATGACGGTGAGCGCCGCCACCCTGTGCACCGCGCTGTTCAAGCGCGGTCTGCGCAACCAGTTCATCCAGGACGTGCGCCCGCTGAACCCGAAGCTGCCCAACATGGTGGGCGAGGCGTTCACGCTGCGCTACATCCCGGCGCGGGAGGACCTCAACCCGATCAGCGTGTTCCAGGACCGCGGCCACCCGCAGCGCGTGGCGGTGGAGCAGTGCCCGCCCGGCGCCGTGCTGGTCATCGACAGCCGCAAGGATCCGCGCGCCGCATCGGCCGGCGGCATCCTGGTCAGCCGCCTGATGAAGCGCGGCGTGGCCGGGGTGGTCACCGATGGCGGTTTCCGCGACTCGCCCGAGATCGCCACGCTGTCCATACCCGCGTACCACAACCGCCCCAGTTCCCCGACCAACCTGACGCTGCACCAGGCGCTGGACATGAACGTGCCCATCGGCTGTGGTGACGTGGCGGTGTGGCCGGGCGATGTGGTGGTGGGTGATGCCGAGGGCGTGGTCGTGATTCCTGCGCACCTGGCCGACGAGATTGCGGCGGAGGCGGTGGAGATGACGGTGTTCGAGGACTTCGTGACGGAGAAGGTCCTGGAGGGGCGCACGATCCTCGGGCTCTACCCGCCTACCGACGAGCAGAGCCGGACGGACTTTGCGGCCTGGCGGGTGGTGCACAAGCGCTGAGTCTTGTGCTTTGGGTGGCGGTTTCGCGCCTGCGCTTTAGCGGGCCGCAGGGGCTGGGGCGGGCGGTTCCGCGAATGTCCTCCGCCGTCCGCCTGCGGCTCCCGGCTCCCCCTTTACTTCGCGGAACCGCCCGCCCCAGCCCCTGCGGCGGCGCGCGTGTCTGGCGCTCTACGCGTTCATTCGGGGACTATCTTCTGTGCAGCAGCCACTGTGCGGCCGCGGCACACAGCGTGACCCCATCATCAGCAGACCCCGTCGATAACGGGGGTGGGTTTCAGGCCTTGAACAACTTGTCGAACTTCAGCTTGTACTCGCGCTGGAACTCGGCCGTGTAGCGAAAGACGTCCCAGGGCTGCATCGTCCTGGCATCGAGAGAGCCTGTAATTCCAGGGATGACGCTGGCGGTTTCGCCGTTGCCGTTCCAGGCCCCCTGGCCACGCCGGGACATCATGAAGTCCAGGAAGACCTGGGCCGCATTCGGCCTGCGCGAATGGGCCAGCGCGGCAAGCACGTCGACACTGGCGAAAGCTGGGTTTGGCTGGACGACCTTGATGGGAGCACCCTGCGCGATGAGCCCGTTGGCAACCGCATGAATGCCGATGAGAGCCGCCTCGAGTTCGCCGGCAGCCACACTTTGCAGCAGGGGCAAGACCCCCACTGTCAGCCGTGGCTTCTGAGCGGCGAACTGCGCCAGGAAGTCTGCTCCCTGGGTTCGCTCCACCCACTCATAAAACGCATAGGAGGTTTCGGCGACCAGATCCGAGCTTCCTACCTTGCCCCTGAGTTCCGGCCGCAGCATGTCACGCATGGTGGTGATCGGTGTCTTGACCAGGTTGGAGTTGTAGGCCATGACAAAAGGCATCACGGCTGTAATGGGCACCGCCCCGTACAGCAGGCTGTCTTTCGGGTAGTCCGCAGTGGCTGGCCCCACCGGCTTGATGAAGAAATTCTCTTGTGCCTTGTCCCGGTACCAGATTGCGTTGGCGTACTGGCTGATGTCCGCGCCGTCCAGCTTGCCGGCCTTTTCGTTTTCGATCGCCTGCATGTGCGTCACGGGCGTCAGCAACCGGCGGTACTCCACCTTGATCTCGGGGTACAGGGCCATGAAGTCCTTGGTGACCCGTTCCAGGACCTGGGGTACTGCCTGGTGGTAGATGACAAGGCTGCCTTCGCGCTTGGCGGCGGCCACGATCCGTTGCCAATTGGCATCGCCCTGCTGTGCCTTGGCCGTTGATGCCCCCAAGGTCATGGCCCCTGCCGCCGCGATGGTTCCGATGGCGCTTCGGCGGGTCATCGGCGCGGTCACGTGTTCTTTCGTCATGGTTGTCTCCTGAATGGTTGATACGCTTACCGACGTGCTTGGGTAGAAAGCCCGTTGCCCCGGCGTGCAGGGGTCTCGATATTCTGCACCGAAGCCGAACAGCCCGTTCTCAGGCACCATCTCGCAAGCCTGCCTCTCGAAGGTATGCTCCCCATCGACCAGGATTGCCGAAAGCCGACGATGACCCATGACCAGAGTGATGACCGGGTACAGATTCTCCACACCATGGCGGTGTATTGCACATCGGTGGACAACGCTGATCTGGACGGTGTAGTGTCAGTCTTCATGCCAGACGGGCGTCTGGAGTTGTCCAGCGGGGTCAGCGCCCGGGGCCGCGAGGCAATCCGCGCGTTCTATGCCCCTGTGCTGGGTCTTGTGCAAGCCGATGGCGCACGCCCATTGCTGCGGCACAACCTCTCTACCTCGCGCGTCGAGTTCATCGACCCTGTCACGGCGCAAAGCCACACGTATTTCCTGTCGGTCACGTCGTTTGGCCTCGACACCAGCGGAAGCTATTTCGACACGTTCAAGCGCCTGGGCACGCGCTGGCTCATCGACGTCCGGCGGATCGAGGTGGAGTGGTATGCCAGTCCGTCCTGGTATGAATCTGTCCGTCTCAAGGCCAAGCCCAAATCGGGGGGGTGAGTGGGTGGGGCCGGTCGGCCGATCACCGTCGATGCAACATCCACTGCGCTGCAAGCGCACAAAGGGTGAAGCCCATCATCAGCAATCCCAGATTGACTGCGCCATCGTGGGGCATCAGCCCCACGGCATAACCGCCGAACGCGCCCATCAGTTGCTGCACCAGGCCTGCTGCTGCGGCGGCTGCACCGGCGAGCGCTGGAATGAGGCCCACGGTCCCAGAGATCGAGGGCGGTACGAGCAGACCGTGCCCCAGGCCCAGAAGGATGAGCGGCAGCGAGAAGGCCAGTGGTGTTTTCAGGCCCGCGAAGCCCAGCACCAGCAGCAGGGCGAGGCCACTCACGGCCGCGGCCTGGCCGATCTGCATGACGCGGCGCTCGCCCTTGTCGCGGACCCAGTGGCTGGTGAGGAAGTTACCCACGATGTAGGCCATGGGCACGCACATGATGTACCAGCCTACGCCGTCGGGCCCGACGCCGTAGCTGCGCATCACGATCGGGGCGCCGGCCAGGAAGGCATAGAACGTGGCGGTGCTCAGGGACAGGATGGTCACGTACAGCCGGAATGCCGGCTCCCGGGCCAGCCGGGCATAGGCTCGGCCCATCGCGACCAGCCAGTGCGTCTGCGCGCTGTCGCCGTCGGCGCGCAGTGGCGGGCGGGCGGGCAGTCCGCGCCAGGCGGCGAGGAACATCAGGGCTGCCAGAGAAGTCATCAGCACGAAGTTGGACTGCCAGCCCAGGCGGACATGCAGCTGCCCGCCGATCACCGTGGCCAGTGGCGGGCACATGCCCAGCACCATGCCGATGTAGGCCATCACCCGGGTGCGCTCGGCGCCCTGGAACAGGTCCTGCACCATGGAGCGGCCCACCACCATCGTGGCAGCCGCGCCGGCGCCCTGCAGGAAGCGCGCGGCCGTGAGGCTGGGCAGGTCGGGGGACAGTGCGGCCAGCAGCGATCCGATGCCGGCCAGCGCCAGGCCCACCAGCAGGACGTTCTTGCGGCCGTGCCGGTCCGACAGCGGCCCATAGACCAGCTGCAGCCCGCCGTAGGCCACCACGTAGGCGCTGAAGGTCAGCTGCACGGCGGCCTGGTCGGCCTGGAAGATGGCCCCCCATTCCTGCATCGACGGCAGGCAGATGGTCATCGCCAGCAGCCCGAAGGCGATCTGGCCCAGCAGGTTGGCGATCAGCCAGGTGCGCTTGCCGGGCAATGCACCAGCCTCGGTGACGCCGACCACAGGCTGGGTCGTGTGGCTGGCGTGCGAAGGATTCTGGGGCATGGTGCTGTCTCTGGTTTCGTTGTGCGGCGCAGCCGGCGCTGCGCGTGCGGGTGATTGTTGCGCTCAGGTGATCGGCGCAGGATTGAACAGCACCAGCGCGTTGTGCAGCTTCCAGTGGTCCGCCCAGGTCTTCCTGCGGCCGCTGGCGACGTCCAGCAGCAGGTGGAACAGTTCCCAGCCCACGTCCTCGATGCTCGCCTGCCCGTCGGCAATGCGGCCGGCATTGATGTCCATCAGGTCATGCCAGCGGCGCGCAAGATCGCTGCGGGTGGCCACCTTGACCACGGGCACCTCGGCCAGCCCGTAGGGCGTGCCGCGGCCGGTGGTGAACACATGCAGGTTCATGCCGGCAGCGAGCTGCAGGGTGCCGCAGATGAAGTCGCTGGCGGGTGTGGCGGCGTAGACCAGGCCGTGGCTGATGCCGCGGTCGCGCAGCTTCTCGCCGGGGGACAACACGCCCGCGATGGGCGCCGTGCCGCTCTTGATGATCGAGCCCATCGCCTTCTCGACGATGTTCGACAGGCCGCCCTGCTTGTTGCCGGGGGTGGTGTTCGCGCTGCGGTCCACGCTGCCGCGGGCCAGGTAGCTGTCGTACCAGGCCATCTCACGGACCATCGCCTCGGCAATGGCCGGGCTGGCTGCGCGGGCCGTCAGCTGGTCGATCGCGTCGCGCACTTCGGTGACTTCCGAGAACATCACCGTGGCACCGGCGCGTACTAGCAGGTCGCTGCAGAACCCTACC